>CAZZLK010000139.1:0-9846 GCA_964655195.1 uncultured bacterium | reverse complement strand
TCAGCCATTCTTCTCCCTCCTTACTCATACCTTATCCTTGGGTCAACCCAACCCAGGAGTATATCAGAGATCAATGTACCTATTACTGTCAAGAAGCTTAAGAACATAATAAAGCTCCCAGCCAGATACATATCCTGGCTCTGCAAAGCCCTCAGAAGGAGTGGACCTGTCGTCGGAAGACTCAATACTACCGCTACTATAGTCTCACCTGAAACTATACCTGGAAGACTCCAGCCTACCGTGCTTATCCATGGGATTATGGCGACCCTCAATGGATATTTCCAGACAAGTCTCCTCTCCGGAACCCCCTTAGCCCTTGCAGTTACTACGTAGGGTTTATGGAGTTCATCCAGAAGGTTTGCCCTTAATGTCCTTATCAATCCAGCAGTTCCACCCATACCTATTACTATAGCCGGTATCCACAGATGGTTTAACATATCCAGAAATTTACCCCAGCTCCATGGTGCTTCCACATATTGTGGCGAGAACAGCCCTCCTACACTGGCTCCAAAGACTGAATATGCTATCCACATAAGTATAAGCGCTATCATAAAGTTGGGTGTAGCCAGACCTATGTATCCTATAAATGTTGCCAGATAATCACCGGCTGAGTACTGATGGGTCGCCGAATACATCCCTATCGGGAAGGACAATGCCCATGAGAATAGCATAGTAAAGGTAGATACCGCTACCGTTAAGCCAAGCCTTTCCCAGATAAGCTGACTTACAGGTCTATTCCACTCAAAGGACTGTCCAAAGTCTCCCTGAAACATACCTTTTACCCACATAAAGTACTGGACGTAATAAGGCTGGTCTAAACCATAACGCTTCTTCAACGCTGCTATGGTTGCCTCATCTACCGTCTCCCCTGTCTGACTTAGCTGAGCTATGTAGGACGTCAAGAAATCACCTGGGGGTAACTGGATGATTATGAATGATACCACTGATATAAGTATCAGTGTCGGTATCATATACAAGATACGCCTGAGTATGTACTGTAGCATTCTCTCCCTCCTTTAACCATATCTTTAGACTCTTAAAATCGCTTGCAGTTTAGAATATATCACATTAAATTTAGCCTGTCAATGATTTTAGACAATTTTCCACAAAACCTATGAATTCTTCCAACCTTTCCAGCACATCTTCCTCAGCATTATAGATTACCACCGGAACCTTTCTAAACCCCTTTAGCCACTCTTCATACGCCTCGTTTAACCGCTCTAGGTAATCATAAGATATTAAGTCCTCCTCCTGTCTCTTACGTTTTTTAATCCTCTTCAATAACACATCTATAGGAGCTTTCAGATATATTATAATGTCGGGCTTTGGTAGATATTTAAGTGCAAGTCTGTACAATTTGAGATACGTCTTATACTCCTCTTCCGCCAGGGCTATCCTGGCAAAGACCTCGCCATCTTCGTATATGGTCCTGTCCAGTATATAGGACCTTCCCAGTCTACTAAGCCTCAACTCCTCCTCGAATCTATTTGTCAGGAAGTAGATCTGAGAATGGAGGCCCCATCTCTCAGGTTCCCTGTAGTATAACTTTAGGTAAGGATTCTCTTCTGCCGGTTCTCTATAAAATTCCCAACCAAAATGTCTTGCTAGACTCTCCACAAGGGTTGTCTTACCAACCCCTATATTTCCAGAGATGCCAAGGATGATTCTTCTATCCATAACTATTTACAAACCTTCTTATCTCTGAAAGTATAAACTCTCTATCATCTTCTCTGTTCACATAATCTAGATTCTCTACATCTACTTTTAATACTGGGGATAAAGTATACTTGTTCATATACTCTTTGTAATATCTGCAGAGTCTAACTATATATTCATATTTAATAGAAGCTTCGTAATCTCTCCCTCTCTTCCTTATCCTTTCCATAAGAACATCTGGACTGGCAGATAGATATATCACATACTTCGGTGGCTTTATATGTTGAACCATAAAGTTGTATATCCTTCTGTATAACTTTATATCCTCCCCTTTTAGGTTCATCTGGGCAAATATTTCATCTTTATAGAAGAAGTAATCACATACAACATCTGCTTTGGCATCCTGGATCTTCTTCCACTGTCGGAATCTATTTACCAGAAATTCTATCTGGATTGGGAAAGAATAACGTTCCATATCACTGTAGAATCTACCAAGATAGGGATTTTTGAATGATAGTTCGTATATGCCTCTGAATTTCAATTCATCTGCCAGGATTCCGGTAAGTGATGTCTTTCCAACCCCTATAGGGCCCTCAATCGAGAGTAACACTGACATATGTCTTACCCAGTGATTTCATATATTCTTTTATCTCCAAAGTTATCAGCGCCCCGGGTATCAGTAAGGGTATCCCTGGAGGATACTGGGTAATAATCTCCCCCGAGACCCTACCAGCGCTATCTTCTACAGGTATCTTCTCTTTAGGGGATAAGAATGCACTCCTGGGCGATTGGACCAATGCGTACCTTGGAGGGATATCTGCCTTACCAGGAGGATACACAGGTGTATTCCTTAACGCATTCAGGAGTGTTTCTACAGTACTTCTAGAATCCGCTAGGGATATAACAAACAGGCAGTAGGTTTCAGATGACATCTCAGGCTGGATTTTAAAATTTTCCCATAGGTCAAGTGATAGTCTGTTCCCATCGATACTGTAGAGTGTCAACTTGGTCCTATCCATATTGGGTCTTTCATATACAGGAAAACCTATCTTTTTTATCTCACCTCTTAACCCATCTATTATAGAGATCAATCTATCTAACCGCCTCTTTCCATTTAAAAAGAGATATCTCCTTGCTAAGTCCATAGAAGCAAGAATAACTGTAGAAGGACTCGTGGTGGAGAGTAACTTTATACTTTCCTCGAGAGTCTCTCTATCTATTCTATCTCCCTTAATATGGATCAATGCCCCCTGAGTGAGAGCTATCCCCATCTTGTGCATACTCTGGACCACCACATCCGCATCTGCATCCAAACCAGATATCGGCATCTTTTTATTAAAGTGTAAGTGAACTCCATGAGCCTCGTCCACAATAACCACAATACCCTTACTGTGCGCATAGTCCACTATCTCCTTCATCTCTGGAACAAGACCAAAATAGTTGGGATTTGTTAATACAATCCCTTTTATATCCTTACCAATTTTGTCTTCTACATCTTCTAACTTTATATTCTGAGGGATTCCCCATTCGTCTATCCTTTCTTCTACAAATACCGGTTCAGCCCCCGAAAGTATAAAACCCTCTATCACACTTCTATGAGAGTAGTATGAAACAAGAACCTTATCCCCTGGTCTAAAGGCTGAAATAAAGGCAGATTGTATCCCCTGTGTACTTCCATTTACCAGGAAATAACTATTATCTGATCCAAAAGCCAGGGCAGTAAGTCTCTGTGCATCTAACAGGGGTCCAGTAGGAGAGAAAAGATTATCCGTTTGAGGCAATTCCGTCAGGTCCACCGGGAAAAGTGTACCCTTATGTCCAGGATAGTGAAATCTAACAGGATTTTCTTTTATATATTTGCCAATAGCATTTAGATAAGGAGTAATCTTCTGATCCATACTATAAGAGTATAGGTGGTTCTATCTTAACCCCAGGTCTTCCTCCTTTCCTAGCTTCTACAAGTACCCTTTTACTTGGCTTTCCCTGGCTCGTATAGACAAAGGTCATCCTTTTAACTTCTAAGCCAAAGCTGTCCAGATCTAATATTATCTCTTTCAATCTTTCACTCCTGTGAATCATATATAATCTTCCTTTTATCTTTAAGAAATAGCTGGCTACCCTGGCAATATCGGTTAGCGTAATTAAGAGCTCAGTGGTGCTTATAGCCTTTATCCTGTATGGACTTATACGTCCTTCCTGCCTCCTCATATATGGGGGATTAGTAAACAGTACATCAAAAGAATTAGCCATTTTAGGAAAGAGTGAGGGGAGTTCTCTGGCATCATTATTTACCAGAATAACCCTATCCTGCAGACCATTCTCCTCTATGTTTCTTTTTAATACATCAAATGTCTCTTTCTGAACCTCTACCAGCATAGCCCTTTTAAAATTCGGGTATCTACTGAATATAATAAAAGAGAGGCAACCTACCCCGCTACCTATCTCAATAAAACTTTCTTTTTCCTTTAAACTTATAAAATCAGCAAGAAGCAAGGTATCGGTAGTTGAAAGAACAGTATCTTCGGGATATAAAATCCTGAAACTACCAATAAACTCCTCCCTTATATAACTGTCACCTCTACTTTTGGTAGTATATCTTCCACATCACTCTTTCTTACATCTCCAGGTTTCAATGTACGCACATTTGCGGTTCCCATCGCTGCACCCAATCTTAGGACTTCTTCTATCTTTAGATTCTGCTCCAGACCCAGCGCAATTCCTGCTACTGTCGAATCCCCTGAGCCCACAGCATTCACAGGGTTCGAATCTTCTGGAGGGGTAACTCTATAATACTTTCCTTCGTAGGAGGCAAATAGTCCGTCTTTTCCCATAGAGATAACCGACAGTTCTATTCCTTTATTAGAAAAATGATTCAGAGCATTTTTAATATTTTCTTTATCGTTCGGGTCTAACTTTATATTTAATATTGCCTCCACTTCTGCCCTATTTGGTTTTACGGCAAAAGGACAGGCGTCTAAACCTTTTTCCAAGGCTTTTCCACTTGTGTCTAAAATGACCCTTCCACCTTTAGACTTTACAAGCTCAACCAGTTCGGCGTATAACTCTATAGGAGCTCCTAGGGGGAGGCTTCCCCCCATACATACTATTGTATCTCTGGACAGGTACTTTGAAATCTTTTCCTTTAAAAGCTCTATATCTTCCCGAGTTATAGCTGGTCCTCTTTCAAGGACCTCGGTCTGTGTTTTATTTATCTTATCTACTATGTTATAACAGGTCCTAGTTTCTCCGTTTATCCATACTGGATCACATATGATACCTTCTTCCTCAAATATACTCTTTACCTGCTTTCCAGCATTTCCTCCCAGAAAACCCAATACTGGGGCTTTGTATCCAAGACCTAACAGGGCTCTAGAGGCGTTCACACCCTTTCCCCCCGGAACAAATGTTATATCTTTTACCCTATGAGTCTTACCTATCTCAAAGCTTCCCTCCACTATCAAGGCCTTATCCAGCGAAATATTGGGGGTTACAGTAATTATCATTGGTCCTCAACCTCCTTGACATTTTTATCAGGTAAATTATAATGATATTGTGCCGAAGTGGCGGAATTGGTAGACGCTCTGGACTCAGGATCCAGTGGATGTAAATCCGTACCGGTTCGAATCCGGTCTTCGGCACCAATTTTATTTTTTATCACTATATCTCCCAGAGGTACTTCTTTCTGCCAGCCATTTTTGAGTTCCAATATCACCGTATTCTTGATTGCATTTATACCCACAACTCTTCCCTCTCCCAATTTAGAGTCTACAGTAGAGCCTATCTCTGGGAAATCTTTTATAACCTTGCTGTAGAACTCAGCCTCAAATCTGAGGCAGCACATCAATCTTCCACAGATTCCTGAAATCTTGGTGGGATTTAAAATCAACCCCTGATCCTTTGCTATCTTTACAGATATAGGGGCAAATTCTTCCAAAAATTCACAGCAACAGGCAACTTTACCACAGGGACCAAGACCACTTATCAGTTTTATCTCATCCCTAACACCTATCTGTCTCAGTTCCACCCTATTCATAAGAGTATGTGCCAGATCCTTTACCAATTCTCTAAAGTCTATTCTACCCTCTGCGGTGAAGAAACATATTATCCTATCTGGATCTATACCAAAGTCAACTTTTACAAGCTTCATAGGTAAATTATGAGCCCTTATTCTGCTCCTTACTATGTTAAATAATTCCTGTCTCTTTAAATTACGTGCCCTAGCATTTATCTCCTCCTCAGGTAGAGCCCTTCTTATGATCTCTCTTAAAGGACCTACCCTTTCATCTTCTATCTCACCCAGCCTACAGACTATTTCGCCTATATGCTCTTTCTTCTTATAAGATACAATGACCGTATCACCTTTTTCATACCTTTCCTGAGACCTATATAGGCCCCTCTCAGTAAATATCTCTAATAACCTGACCATATAGAGAAACAATTATCTTACCTCCAATTCTCTATAGAGAAGAGCTAGAGCCAATCTCCAATCACTATTACAATCTTCAAGAGCCTTTATCTCCTGTATAAAGAAGAAATCTTCTATTAAGTTTTCCAGCCTACTCCCATTTAATATAGCCTTACTCCTCTTCGAAATGATAAATCTTTCATCCGCCCCTGCCAGACTCAGTATACCATCTCTAAGCGCTACAGAGATGGTATCCAGTATCTGATCTGGAGTATCCAGAGCCTCTATATCCTGGTAAGATACTATCTTCCCCCCAAGATCTCCAGCATCAAACATCTCCAGAGCCCTTTCAACATTTCCACCTGAGAGGTAGCTTATCTCTGAAGCCAGACTCTCGGGGCATCCCTTTTCCATCAGAAGAGAGAATATCACATCTCTCTTTACCGGAGAAAAAGGAACAATCAAAGCCCTTGATATTATTGTCTTAAGAATATTGTTTAAATCTCTAGCTGTAAATATAAATATACTGGAGGCTGGGGGCTCTTCCAGGACCTTTAAAAGGCTATTTGCTGAAGGAAGGGTAAGGTTTTCCGCATTTTCTATAATAAACACCCTGTATCTTCCAGATATCGGTGATAAAAATGCTATCTCTTTTAACTCCCTCGTCTGAGATATCCCTATGGTCTCATTATTGATAAGGATGACATCGGGATTCTTATTGTTTAAAATGCTTAAGCACATAGGGCAGTTTCTACATGGCCTATCAGTCCCCAAACAGTTTAAAGCCATAGCAAACTCTTTAGCCATAGAGACTTTGCCAACGCCGTCTGGACCTACAAAGATAAAAAAGTGGGGAACCCTTCCTTGCTGGATGGCATTCTCCAATATCTTCTTAGCCCTTTTCTGCCCAAGGATCTCTCTCATACCTTTTCAAATCTCTCTACATTAATTACAAAAACCGTAGCTCCTCCTATCTGTACCTTTATGGGATAGGGGATAAATCCACCCATAGACTCTATCATACCTGGTGGGGTTGGACTCATTAGTCTCTCTCTGGATTTACATGTGCTTCTTACTATGCCCAGTACATCATCTACAAGTTCATCATCAACACCTACAAGTATGGTCGCATTACCTTCCCTTAAAAATCCACCTGTACTTGCCAATTTAGTTGCCCCGAATCCCTTTTCTACAAGATTGGATATAAGTAGATCCGCATCACTTGACTGGGTGATAATAAGGATTAATTTCATATCACACCTCCTACACTATACTGAGATTTGCCTTTTCTACCCCCTCTTTTAGAGAGAGTAAAAAGAATGGTTCTAAAAGGCGCTTTTTATGAGGAGATATCTTACAGGATATAACCAATTTCACTGTAGAAGAATCAAACGACTGAATCCCTTCTATCTTAGGTCCTTCTATTATGTCTTCTTTATATCTTTCAAACATTCTATCCCTAACATAACTTACCACACTCTCTATCTTTTCCAGAGATTCCTTATTACTCACACTCATTACATAGAATATCTTGGACCACTTTTCTGTTAAATTTGCCACCTGCACGATTGAACTATTTGGAATTGTATATAGAGCACCCGAGTCATCCCTAACTCTTGTGGTCCTTAGGGTTAAATCCTCCACTACTCCCTGTATGGCTCCTATCTTGACCTCATCACCTATATCATACTGATTCTCCAAGATTATAAAGAAGCCATTTATCATATCTCTTATGAGATTCTGAGAACCAAAACTTACTGCCAGACCTATTATCCCTGCCCCTGCTATAAATGGACTCGGATCTATATTTAATACCCTCAATATCCATACCACACCGGATATACCTATAATGACCCTTATAGCCCAGGTAATTAGAGACCCCAGGGTAATGATACGCTGTTTATTGCCCTTATAGTTGAGCCTACTTATCTTTACAATAATAGAATTTCCTATCAGGTTAGCTAGATACCAGACGACTATAACACCTGTAGCTATAGATATAAGCCTTACTAGAGTCGATATTGTCATCTTGTAAACCTCTCCATCTCCTTCAGGATGATTTCAGCAATCTCTTTTGGCTCTCTTGTTGCATCTATAATCAGATATCTCTCTTTATACAGATCTGCCAGTTTAAGATACCCATATCTCACTTTTTCTTGCAGTCTAAGGCCCTCAAGTTCTATCCTGTCTTTCTTCTTATCTTCAAGCCTCTTGAGGGATATATAAGGGTCTATATCCAGCAGAACTGTCAGATCCGGATATAAACCCATAATTGCTGGCATATTTACCTCGTATATGAACTTTAGAGGTACTCCTTTTCCATACCCTTGATAGGCTAGAGAGGAATCAAGATACCTCTCAGAGATCACGATTCTGCCACGATTCAGTGCAGGTAAAATGACCTCTCTTACAAGAGCGGACCTGCTTGTGGCATACAGGTATACTTCCTCTATAGGAGATATAGAGTAATCTGGATCTAAAAGGAGACTTCTTATTCTTTCCCCGACAGGTGTACCACCCGGTTCTCTAACCGCTATATAATCAATACCTCTTTCCTTCAGTCTTTCCTGCAAGATAAGACTTATAGTACTTTTTCCGCTACCATCTATCCCTTCTAAAGTGATAAAAGGCATTAAGGCAATATCCTTACTCTCCTATAAGGTTCTTCTCCAATGCTCTCAGACCGGAAATTATACCTCTCTATAATCTGATGCTGTAACTTTCTAATCCTTGCATTCTGTGGTGCAAGTTCTACTGGTTCTAATGTCTCCATAACGCGTCTTATACCTTCATCTATCTCTTCCAAGATCCTGTTATACTCAGATTCTTCCTGCTCCTCACCATTAAAATATCCCCTGAGAAAATTTTTCATCTGCACAAGAGTATTACTCTTTATGGTATATATAGGTATATTCCTGTGTGCCTTGGCTAAGAGCTTATTCCCCTCCCTCTTTTCATGTGATGTTAATGTGAGTATAAAGTCTGCCTCATCAAGCTTTTTCGTAATGAGCGCCGGGACATCTAACTCTCTTATTGCCTTTTCTAATCTGTTCCTGCTTATCCCAAATGGATAGACCCTGAGATAGTGGTTCGACCTCAGAGAACTCTCACCCATCTCTTCTTCGACTGGCATAGAGGCTTCTTCTATGACCTCATATCCATACTCTCGCCTGGACCTTATCTCTGGCCTTGGGGAATAACCCCTTAGCATATAATCTATTACCTGAGCTACATCATGATGGATAGCCAACGTGTCCCGATCTCTTATCTCTATAACGATATCAAATGTTGGGGGGGCTTTTCTTTCTAGGACAGTCTTCTGCGTACCTCTCTTTTTAGCCTCTTCATCACTTAGGGTTACCGCCTGGATACCACCAACAAGGTCGGAGAGTGTTGGATTTAACAGGATATTCTCCAGGTTTATACCGTGGGCAGTTCCTATAAGCTGAACACCTCTTTCGGCTATAGTCCTTGCAGCTTTGGCTTCCAGCTCTGTCCCTATCTCATCTATAACTATGACTTCAGGCATATGATTTTCTACCGCCTCAATCATAACATCGTGCTGTCTCTCAGGAGAAGATACCTGCATCCTTCTGGCTCTCCCTATGGCTGGATGAGGTATATCGCCATCTCCCCCTATCTCATTGGATGTATCTACAACCACCACTCTCTTTTTGAACTCGTCACTCAAGATCCTTGCTATTTCTCTGAGCATAGTTGTCTTACCGACTCCCGGTTTTCCCAATAAAAGTATACTCTTACCCGTCTCTATAACGTCCCTTATG
>CAZZLK010000138.1:0-9614 GCA_964655195.1 uncultured bacterium | reverse complement strand
ATAAATCCTGACCTATACATAGCAACTCTGGATAACGAAGATTCTGTACTTAGAATGGACCTGGCTATTCAGAGAGGTAAGGGTTATATGACTGCAGATAAGCTTAAGGGCACATTTACCTCTGTAGGCTATATACCTATGGATGCCTTCTTCAGTCCGGTGAGACAGGTAAGTTACAGGGTAGAGAATACAAGAGTCGGTCAGGTTACGGATTTCGAAAGGGTGGTACTCGATATATGGACAAATGGAGCGATAACTCCAGGGGAGGCACTACTTCAGGCATCTAGAATACTTAGAGATAACTACGATACACTTACCAGACTATTAGAGAGTGAATTGCAGCAACTTATATTTAGAGAGGATTTAGGTATACAGGTCCCAGAGGAAGTTCCTACCTCTGGAGTTGTTAATTTCCCCGCTGAAGAAGGGACCCCTATAGAATCTCTTGGTCTGGCTCTAAGGATAGTTAATATACTAAAGAGAAGTGGTATTCATACCGTAGAAGCTCTGACTAAAAAAACTCCTAAGGAATTAAAGAGTCTGAAGAATATAGGCGATAAAATGGTAGAGGAGATAAAAGAAAAACTACAAAAAGCCGGTTATACTCTAAGGCAGGAAGAAGAGGTGAAAAAAGATGCGACATCGTAAAAAGGGAAATAGGTTGGGACGTTTTTCTGCTGAAAGAAAGGCTTTGTTGAGGAGTTTAGTTACAGCTCTCTTTAAACATGAGAGTATAATAACTACTGAGGCAAAGGCTAAGGAACTTGTTCCTCTTGCCGAAAGGCTGATTTCTATAGCAAAGAAACAGGACATAAATGCTATAAGAAGAGTTTCTGGGATAATATACGAAAAAGAGGTAGCCAGTAAGCTTTTCTCCTCTTCTCATCTCTTCTCAAGAGAGAGTGGGCATATACGTATCTTCAAATTGGGGGTAAGACAGGGGGATGGAGCACCCCTAGTAAAAGTTGCCCTTATAAAATAGAATGTCAATTGAGGTAAAAAACCTCTCCTTTAGTTATGAGAATAATCCCGTATTAAAAGATATTACTTTTTGCGTCAAGGGTGGAGAGTTTGTAGGTATAGCAGGACCTAACGGCTCGGGTAAGTCTACCTTGGCAAAGTGTCTGAATGGGATATTCTCTCCAACTAAGGGAGAGGTTATAGTAGATGGGATATCGGTATCCGACAGATCAAAACAGTGGATAGTTAGGCAGACCGTCGGACTTGTTTTCCAGAATCCTGATAATCAGCTTGTTGCAAGCGTAGTAGAAGAAGATGTGGCTTTTGGACCTGAGAACCTTGGTATCCCTCCAGCCATAATAAGAGAAAGGGTGCAGTACGCCTTAGAGAGAGTGGGGCTCCTTAATGAGAGAAAAAGGTTGGTCTCCACTCTTTCTGGTGGTCAGAAACAACGTGTAGCTATAGCAGGTATCTTGGCTATGAAACCAAAATACATAGTACTGGACGAACCAACTTCTATGCTGGACCCTATTGGAAGAAAAGAGGTGCTCTCGACTGTATTGCAGTTGAAGGAGGAAGGAGTAGGTATTGTCTATATTACACATCATCTGGAAGAACTTGTATATGCAGATAAGATAATACTTTTACAGAGAGGCAAGATATTTAAGGAAGGGTCAGCGAGAGATGTTCTGACCGATGAAGATACTCTTAAGAGGATAGGGCTTGATATACCTGAGATACCTGCTATTGCTATAAGACTCAAGAGATTTGATATCGAGTTCAGTAAGATCCCACTTACTGTTGAGGAGATGGTTAATGCCCTCTCTGATTGAGCTGAGAGACGTCTGGTATCAGTATAATCCAAATTCTCCACTGTCTTACTGGGCATTAAAGGGTATAAATCTCAGGATAGAGAAAGGAGAATTTGTCTCGATCATAGGACCGACAGGGTCTGGTAAGTCTACCCTCATACAGCATTTTAACGGTCTTCTAAAACCGACAAAAGGGGAAGTTATAGTAGATGGGATAGATATCTCAAAGACGAAAGACCTGAAGGCTGTCAGAAAAAAGGTCGGGATGGTCTTTCAGTATCCCGAGACTCAGATCTTCTCTGAGACCATATATGATGAACTTGCCTTTGGTCTAAGAAACTATGGATATCCAGAAGATGAGATTGAGGAGAGGATAAAAGAGGTAACTAAAAAGTTAGGGATAGATTATATACCTCTTGATAAATCTCCATTCCTCCTGAGTGGAGGCGAAATGAGGAGAGTAGCAATAGCCAGTATACTGGCTATGGAACCAGAGGTGTTTGTCTTAGATGAACCTCTGGCAAACCTTGATCCTCAGGGTCGTAAGGAACTTCTGAGAGAGATAGACTACCTGAATAGGAAGGAATCTCTAACAGTAGTGATTGTTTCTCATGACCTCAGCGAGGTATCTAAATATGCCGATCGAATAGTTGTCCTATTTGATGGAAGCATAATAATGGATGGACCACCAGAAGAGATATTCAAGAACGTAGAAAAATTGATAGAGATATCTCTGGGTGTCCCACAGATAGTAGAATTACTGTATGCACTCTATAAAAGGGGAGCAGATATACCTTATAATGTCATAAGTATAGATGAGGCGGTTAAGATAATAGCTAAATGGAGGAAGTCCCTTGGCAATAGAGATAAGCTTCGGACAATACCTGCCCCTTAATTCCCCTATACACAGGCTTGACCCAAGGATCAAGCTCCTGGCAACGCTTATAAGTATAATCTTTGTCTTTATAATAAAAGACTTTACCGGTTATGCCCTCCTGGCATGTTTTTTGATAACTCTTTTGATACTTTCTAAAGTTCCTCCCCTTTATATCTTCCGTGGCTTAAAACCTCTTATATTCTTTATCCTTCTTACCTTTGCTTTACACTTATTTACAACACAGGGGACAGTCATTTTTCAGTGGTGGGTCTTAAAGGGAACCGCCGAAGGATTGAGAAATGGATTACTGATGGTCTCGAGGTTTATGCTCCTTATAAGTTTCAGTACACTACTTACACTCACCTGTTCTCCTCTTGAGCTTACAGATGCGCTGGAATCACTTTTATCTCCTCTTAAACGGATAGGATTTCCCTCCCACGAGATAGCAATGATGATGAGTATAGCCTTAAGATTTATTCCGGTACTGGTTGAAGAGACAAACAGGATCATAAAGGCACAGGTCGCCAGAGGTGCAGATATAGAGAGCGGGGGAATAGTAAATAGGGCAAAGAATCTTATCCCTATACTTGTCCCTTTATTTATCAATACATTTAAGAGGGCTGATGATCTGGCACTGGCTATGGAGGTCAGATGTTATAGAGGTGGGGAAGGAAGGACAAAGATGAAGGAATATACACTTTCTTCTAAAGATCTCATCTTTCTGGTAGCTTCTATAGCTGCAGGTATAGCTTCAATACTCGTATGAGAAATATAAAACTCACAATAGCCTATGATGGTTCGTCATTTTTTGGCTTTCAGGTCCAACCTAATGTACCAACCATCCAGGGAACATTGGAATCTGCCCTGACAGAGATTACAGGGGAAAATATAGAAGTCATAGGTGCAGGGAGGACCGATGCAGGTGTTCATGCCATAAATCAGGTGGTAAATTTTAAGACAAACTCCAGGGTCCCTATAGAGAAATTACCTGTTGCCCTTAACAGTCTTTTACCAGATTCTATAGTAGTCAAAGATGCAGAAGAGGTACCCATTGATTTCCATTCTAGATTTTCAGCAAGGTCCAGAAGCTATATATATCTGGTCTATAGTGCACCATCTCCTTCTCCATTTTTAAGAAGCTATGCCTGGTACCTTAAAGAAAAGCCTGATATAGAGAAGATATCTAATCTGGTAGAAGTCTTTAAAGGAGAAAAAGATTTTATCAGTTTTTCCAAATCAGATGGGGAAGGGACAATAAGGGAGATATATGATATCTCAGTCTTTGAAAGGAAGCCTTTTATTATATTTTATATAAAGGCTAACAGCTTCCTCAGAGGTATGGTCAGGCTCATAGTGAGGGTCCTTATCGATGCGGGCTACGGTTTTATAGATAGAGATGGAATTGAATCTATTATTAATGCCAAAAGACGAGGCTTAATAAGAGGCATCGCTCCTCCATATGGGCTTTACCTGTATAGAATAGAATATTAGCCAAATATGTGATAAAATAAAGAGTATGAAGAAGACATTGGGATATATACTTTGTTACATACTGTGGGTAATAAGCACCGCCACAACATTCTTGCTATTTCTGGCTGGACGAGAGTTCTACCTGAAGGTTATGGCATTTGTTATCAGGGATAGATGGATTGGAGGCGCACTCGATAAGTTCCTGTTTGTAGGTATAGCGATCCTCTGGTTAGCTATAGTCATCTACATAGAGGCTTACTACAGAGCAGGGGTTAAAAAAGGAGACCTCCTCCAGAGATTTCTTCTGGTAACAGGTATCGAACTTCTCTGCCTCTTTACATTCCACAATGTCCCGCTAGCTCTAGCAAGAATAAGGTTTACCCTGTTAGAAGTAATGATAGCCCTGTCCGAGCTGGGTGGAGCTGTTATACTTCTATTTGTAGCCTTAAAGAAGAGAGCAGTATAATATTAATAGGGTGAGTAGGTGGATAACCGCGGATGGATTAGATCCATCTGAGGAAAGTCCGAGCTCCACAGGGCAAGGTGCTGGGTAATACCCAGTGGCGGTGACGCCAGGAAAGTGCCACAGAAAATATACCGCCTGTTATATACAGGTAAGGGTGAAAAGGTGAGGTAAGAGCTCACCAGCAAGAGGGTGACCTCTTGGCTTGGCAAACCCCACCTGGAGCAAGGCCTAATAGGGGGAGAGGGTGCCCTGACCGTTATTATCCCCGGGTTGGCCGCTAGAGGCAACTGGTAACAGTTGCCCCAGATGTATGGTTATCTAAAACAGAACTCGGCTTACTGCCTACTCACCCTGTAATTATTACTGGGAGGTGCTGACCTTGGAATTTCCGATAATCAAGACCGATATAGCAAAAAGTAAAAGGGTGGCAGTGATATTAGCAGGTGGTAAGGGGACCAGGATGAAAGACCCCAATAGAAATAAGGTGTGTTATCCGGTAGCTGGGATCCCGGTGATAAATAGAATCATAAGCACATATAAACATTGCGGATTTCAAGATATAATCGTCGTTGTTGGATACAGATATGATGATGTTATCTCTACCGTAGAAGAAAGCTTCAATGATATAAACTTCGTCCTTCAGGAGCATCAGCTAGGAACCGGAGATGCTGTTAAATCCGCCTGCAAGTATCTGGAGTCGATTGGGTATGAGGGAGAGGTCTTTATATCTGCTGGAGATAAGCTGGTAGATGGTAGTATTCTTATAGAGATGAGAGAGTTATTTGAGTCTAAAGACTTCGATCTGCTTTTTGCCACGAGTATCACTCATAAGGGTGAATTTGGTAAAGTCCTAAGGGATAGTAATGGTAAGATCCTGGGGATATTGGAAGCTAAAGATATAGAGAAACTGGAAGATGGAGGAAGACCTGAACTATTAGATTTGGTCAGAATGTCCAATGAGACAAACCAGTCTCTGTACTTTATAAAGGCTCCAGTTCTCTATAAGGCTATAAAGGAGATAAAAAGAGATAATGTACAGAAGGAAGAATATCTGACCGATATAGTAGGTATCCTTGCCAGAGAAAACGCCAAAATAGAGACTTTTATCATTAAAGATGAGTCTAAGGTCTTAAGTTTTAATACTCCTCAGGAACTCTTAGAGATAGAGATGTATTTTCAGAGGATAAGATTAAAGGAACTAAATGGAAACCTGAGGAATCCCGGTAATTTTAAAAGGGTATCAGAATGGATGGAGATTTTCAGTAGAAAAGACCCTAATCTAATAAGCTTTTTCAGAGATATCTACAGAGATGATATATCTGTAATTGATAGAAAGATAAAGATGTATCTCAGGGTTCTGGATGAATTTTCTAAAAGATTTGGTTCAGATAGAAAGGTTTCTATAATAAGATCTCCCGGGAGATTAAACATTATGGGACGCCACATAGATCACAGGGGTGGTTCAGTAAACATTATAGCTATCGATAAAGAGATCATAATGGTTATCGAACCCAGAGAAGATGACATAGTTAAACTCTACAATATACAGGAAGATAGATTCCCTCCTAGGGAGTTTTCCATATCTGATGAGATGTCCAAACTGGACTGGTCAAGCTGGCTTAATGCAATAAATAGTGATAGACTCAGGGAAGAACTCAATAAAAATCCTGGAGATTGGGCAAACTACATCAAAGCCTCAGTGTTAAAGATTCAGGAAAGATTCAGAGATAGAAAGATACTTGGTATGAATGCGGTAGTCCTGGGTGATATACCAGTAGGTTCTGGTTTGAGCTCTTCTTCCAGTATGGTTGTAGCATCTGCCGAGGCTATCACATTGGTTAATCAGCTGAATATCCCTCCAGAGGAGTTCGTTAGGCTCTGCGGTGAGGGGGAATGGTATGTTGGTACCAGGGGAGGCTATGGAGATCATGCAGCGATAAAGTTTGGTATAAAAGGGAATATCAGTCAGATAAGATTCTTTGAGTTTGAATTTGTGGGGAGCGCTCCCTTACCCAGGGGATACAGCATAGTATTCTGCTATTCTCAAGAACAGGCAAAGAAGGCGGAGAATGCTAGGAATGTATTCAATCAGAAGGTTGCCTGTTACGAACTTGGGACTATGATCTTGAAGAAGGCGTTCCCCCAGTTTTCACCTCACATAAGGCATTTAAGGGATATAAACCCCGAGAATTTAGGAGTTCCGGAGTATGAGATATACGAGATGTTGAAAATGCTACCCGAAAGGATTACCAGAGAAGAGCTAAGATTATTGTTGAAAGATTCAGATAAGGATGTGTTAGATCGTATATTCTCTACCCACTCTGCACCATTTGAAGGCTATCCTATAAGAGGTGTGTGCCTTTTTGGTATATCAGAATGTACAAGAAGTAAAGCGTGCCTGGACCTTTTGAATAGAGAGGAGATAGATACTCTGGGAGAACTGATGAATATCTCCCATAATGGAGACAGGGTAACCAGACTCAACGAGTATGGAGAAAGGGTATTACACATAAATGATGTCTCCATAAATTATCTGAATAGACTTATAGAGGGGTCTAAGAGATCAAGGGATAGGAGATTTTCAATTATGTATCAGAGTGGAGATTATGGTTGTAGCACCTATAAGATCGATATGATTGTTGATTTAGCAAAGTCAGTCCCTGGTGTCTTAGGTGCTCAGGTAGCTGGGGCTGGTCTGGGAGGATGTGTAATGGTACTATGCAAGAGTTCATCTATTGAGTTACTCAGAGAGAAACTTACTAGGCACTACTACGAGCCTTTCAATCTGGATCCATTGATTGAAGAGGCGATCCCTGTAAAGGGTTCAGGATATATAGAGATAATGGATAGTAATTAGAGGGAGGAAATGATATGAAATTAGAAACAGTCTCTATAGTTGGCCTTGGCTATGTAGGACTCCCATTAGCAGTTGAGTTTGCCAGAGCAGGGTTAAAGGTTTCTGGTATCGAACAGAATCCAGTTAAGGTTGAAAAGGTCAATAGGGGAGAGTCCTATATAGAAGACGTTGACAGTAAAGAACTCTATAGTGTTGTCTCTTCTGGAAATTTAAAGGCATTTACAGAGTTTTATCCTGTAAAAGACTCTGATGCAGTGATTATATGCGTTCCTACTCCATTAACCATACATAAGGAACCAGACATCTCATACATTATAAATGTAGCTACAGAGATAGCAAAGTATCTAAAAAAGGGACATCTAATAGTTCTTGAAAGTACCACATATCCTGGAACTACTGAAGAAGTTGTACTTCCAATACTGGAAAGAAGTGGGCTCAAAGCAGGAAGAGATTTCTACCTCGCCTTTTCTCCCGAGAGGGTTGACCCTGGGAATAAAAAATTCACCACCAGAGACATTCCAAAGGTAGTTGGAGGCATCGATAGAGATTCTACAGAAAAGGCTTCAGAACTTTACTCTTTAATAACGAATAGAGTCCACAGGGTTTCTTCTCCAAGAGTAGCAGAGATGGAAAAGCTCCTTGAGAATATATTTCGTCTTGTAAATATCTCATTTATAAATGAACTGGCAATGCTCTGTAGAAAGATGGATATAGACATCTGGGAAGTAATCGAGTCTGCCTCCACGAAACCTTATGGATTTATGCCTTTTTATCCGGGTCCAGGTCTTGGAGGTCACTGCATTCCCATAGACCCATTCTATCTTTCATGGAAGGCTAGAGAGTACGACTTTGACGTGAGGTTCATAGAACTTGCCGGTGAAATAAATGATAGTATGCCTAAATATGTTGTTCAGCTTGTTATGGAGGCTCTAAATAAAGATAAAAAGGCAGTAAATGGCTCTAAGGTTCTTATCATAGGTGTTGCATACAAACCAAATGTTGCTGACCCCAGAGAGTCTCCAGCTCTAAAGATTATTCCGGAACTTGAAAGGCTAGGCTCAGAGGTAGAATACTTTGACCCATATATAGGAGAGGTTAAGATTAAAGATGAAAGCAGTAAGATTGAAAAGATATACAAGACCTGTGAACTTACAGAGGAAAAGATCAAGTCCTCGGATTGTGTACTTATTGTCACCGACCATGATATTATAGACTATCATCTCATCTATAGATATGCTAAAAGGATTGTAGATACAAGGAATGCCTTGAGAAAGAGAGGGATAAATATAGATGAAAGGGTCGAAAGACTATGAATGAAGCCAAAAAATATTTTGTACACGAGAGTTCTTATGTAGATGAGAATGTAGAGATAGGAGAAGGCACCAGAATCTGGCATTTCTCTCATATCCTTAAGAATGTCACGATAGGGAAAAATTGTGTCATAGGTCAGAATGTAATGATAGGTCCCAATGTAAGAGTTGGAAATAACGTGAAGATACAGAATAATGTGAGTGTCTATGAAGGTGTAGAACTAGAAGATGATGTCTTCTGTGGACCAAGTATGGTCTTTACAAATGTAATAAACCCAAGGGCATTTATAGAGAGAAAACACGAGTTTAGGAAGACCTTAGTTAGAAGAGGAGCAACAATTGGAGCAAATGCCACAATTGTTTGTGGAGTTACTATAGGCGAATATGCACTTGTAGGTGCAGGTGCAGTGGTGACAAGAGATGTTCTCCCCTATGCGCTGGTGGTAGGTGTGCCAGCAAGACAGATAGGTTGGGTTTGTAAATGTGGTACTACACTAAAATTTGAAGACAACTACGCAGTCTGTAAGTACTGTGGAAATGAGTATAGATTAGACGATGAAAAGATTATTCCCGTCAAGGAGAAGTGACATAATGTAGCAGTACTCTTATTCAAGCTGATTAAAGTACATTTACAGATAAATTATCTAAGCCTTTAAGTTAAGTTTATCTTATGTTAAAATAGATCTGGAGATATTTTACTGGAGGTTTTTATATGGAGACAGTAGCACAGAGGGTAGACAGGCTTGAACAGGTGATGATAGAGTTAGCTGAGCAGTCCAAGATAACTCAGCTGCAAGTAGCTCGTCTCTCCATCGAGATGCTCGAATTCAAGGATGAGATGCGTGCATTCAAGGATGAGATG
>CAZZLK010000137.1:0-11049 GCA_964655195.1 uncultured bacterium | reverse complement strand
TATAGTCCCCTCATAATCATAGTAATGAATAGCCCAGTCCTAAAGAATCCATTCGTTGTCCGCTACCCGGACCCTCTTGGCAGAGATCACCTGAGGAGCAGAGCTACCTGTAATAGAGTATAACAGTATATCATTACCCATCCTTGTGCTTGGGTCATACCTGGATAGATATACATATCTATTATTGGGAGCCTTAAAAAAGACATTACTCTGTATAAGCGGTAGAGGGTCTTTAAATATAGCCTCCCTTATGAGTGTCTCACCCTGATGTACCGACCAGGGTGCTATAAACTCACTTATACCAAAATTCCCTATACTTACTATTATCCCAAATATTATTACCGGCAAGAATATCCTAGAAAGTCTTATCCCTCCTATTCTAAGTGCAGTAATCTCTCCTTCTCTTGCCAGTCTGTTCAAACCAAGGAGTACAGCAAAAAGGGCAGAGATAGGAAAACTTATAGTCAGCACTCCAGGGAATTCATAGAGGAGTATCTTTATTATATTAACCAGCGGTACCCCTCTGTTTATAAATAGATCGACAAGATTAAAGAGTAGACTCGCCGAAAGTATGAAAGAAAATCCAAGTATTCCAAACAAAAATGGTGATAAAACTTCTCTAAGTAAATAAATATCCAGTATCTTCATACTATCATTATACTATACCCAGTTTGTTTTTTAACACCAACAACAGAAATCTGGGTATAAATGAGAGTCTTCTTATACGCTTGGGGTCCTTTAAGACTCTGTAGAGCCACTCCAATCCTATAGACTGCATCCAGTATGGAGCCCTGGGAATATTCCCACTTATCACATCAAAACTGCCTCCGACACCTATCGCAACCTTAACAGGCAGGTCCCTATGGTGATTCATCCAGATCTCCTGCTTTGGCATACCCAATCCTACTACCAGAAAATCCGGCTTTAATAACCTTATCTCATCCAGAATCCTCTTCTCTTCGTCAGTATCAAAGTATCCGTTATGAAAGCCTAAGATCTTTATCCCTAGAAACATCTCTTCAAGCCTCTTCTTGGCGGAAGAGATGACCTCTTCTCTTGCACCAAGAAGATACACAGAGAGCCCTCTATCTCTGCACAACCTGAGTATATCCAAAAGGAGGTCTATCCCTGCGACCCTCTCCTCTATCTCTTCCCCCAAGAACCTAAGGGCTCTGACAAGCCAGCTCCCATCTGCCACTACCAGGTCGGCAGAATTTATAACAGAGCTAAAATCTTTATTTCTCTGGGCAATAACTACTCCCTCTGGATTCAATGTAACAATATAGTGGAATCTATTCTCAGCAAAAAAGCTCTCTATATATCTGAGTGCTTCCTCTCTATTAACATTATCTATCTTTAGGCCAAACATCATAGATATCATATAAAGGTTTAAAGGTATCTTCCATATTCAATGCCGTACTTTTAAAAGCTGATATACTTGAGGCTATCATCTCTCTATTTTCCCAGGACAGGGATATAATCTTCTCTATCTCCTCTGACTTACTATCGACATCTAGACTATAGATATCAGGAAATAGAGATATAAAGGACCTCACCTTTGGATCGTATATAATACCCAAAAATGGGATACCTAAAAGGGCAGAAAGGATAAGGGGGTGGAGTCTCATACTGATAACAAACCTGAATGATGACATAGTATGTATTGTAGAGAGCGGGTCTTCCCAGAAGATCAGATCACAGTTGAGTTTCTTTGCAAATCTTTCAGAAATATCTTTATCTTCTAATCTGTGTGTAACCAGTATAGCCATATCAGTATTGTACTTATTCCTGAATCTGAAGAACGCCTCCAGAAATTCATCTTCTCTAAAATCGGAAAACTCTCTCACCGATATAAGGACATCCCTCTTTTTATCAGACGATCCCTTAAACCTTTCTAAGTCCAGGAAAAAGACAAGATCATTACCCAGATAACGTCTTGGCTTATTTATACCCAGATCATCCAGTAATTTTAGAGACTCTTCATCCCTGAGACTTATAGAATATACAGAGTTGATGATCCTTATAAGCATCTTTCCCAGTCTGCTCCTGATGGGACCTATACCCTGGGAGACCATTATTACAGGTTTTTTCATAAAAATAGAGAGCAAGATTATCCCTAGATAATAGAGCAGACTCCTCAGACTGGTTACATCCTGAAGGATACTTCCACCAGCAAAACATACCCCATCTACCATTCTTATACCACTGATGAGCCTTCTTCTTGGAATGACATCTCCTCCGTATACTTCAGGTAATGCCCTGCTGTAAAGAACCAATGGTTTTATATCGGGTAAGTTTCTGTTGATATAATTTAAAAGAGAGATAAGTAGGAGCTCATCTCCCAGATTTTCAAAGCCAAAGTACCCTGCCAGTAAAAGTCTTCTCACAGTAATCAGAACGCCTCTTTATAAATTCTAAGGACATCCTCCCTGCTTACCGGTCTAGGATTATTAAAAGTACTTGCATTATTAAGCACCTGCTCTACCAGAGGGGAAAAATCTATCTCTTCCTTAACAACCTGAGATATCCTGTTAGGAAGGTTTACCTTTTCAAGTAGCTCTGAGATCCTATCCCAGGGATCTCTACCAAAGGTCTTTCTCAGTACATCTAACTTTTCCCCAAGAGCTGGAGCATTGAATTTAACGACATATGGCAGGAGTATTCCATTGGCTACCCCATGTGGGATATGGAAAAATGCCCCCAAGGGCCTTGACATAGCATGGACAAGAACAACAGAAGAATTATTAAAAGACATACCAGCCCAGAATGAAGCATAGGCGACTTTTTCTCTCGCTGATGGATTACCTGTAACGACAGAGTCTTCCAGATATCTGTTTATAAATTCTATGGCAGAAATTGCCAATACATCGGTAGTAAGGGTAGACTTATTGGACATAAAGGATTCGACCGCATGAGAAAGTGCATCTATACCACTACTTGCAGCAACATTGGCTGGCATAGAGTATGTCAAAGATGGGTCTACTATAGCTACTCTAGGTACTATACCAGGTCCCCTAATAACAAATTTCTCTCTGATTGCTGGATCTGTAAAGACAGCAAAACGGGTTACTTCACTGCCGGTTCCTGCAGTTGTAGGAATATTTACTACTGGAAGAGATTCCTTTACATCTTCATTTTTCAATGCAGTTATGGATTTACCGGTCTTTAGACAGACCGCTATACCCTTGGCAACATCCATAGGACTTCCTCCACCTATACCTACTATCACATCAGCCCCAAAAGCCTTAGCAATTTCTACTCCTCTCTCTACATCTCCAACTTCAGGTTCTGGATTGACCTTATCGAAAATCTCTACATCTATACCCTGTCTCTTCAATGAAGCCACAGCCCTGTCCAGTGCACCACTCTTTCTGGCGGAGGTCTTACCGCAAACTATGAAAGCCCTGGTACCTAGCTTTTTAACTTCTTCACCTAAGTATTCAATGCTATCAAGCCCGTAAATAATGACACTAGGTAGTTCCAAATATCTCATACAATTCCCTCCTAGAGATTAGTAAAGATTTAAGACTATTATAACATAGGAAATGAGATTATAGGAGGAAACAGGAAGAGAACCATAAAAACTGGCGCGCCTGAGAGGACTCGAACCCCCAACGAGCGGATCCGAAGTCCGCTGCTCTATCCAATTGAGCTACAGGCGCAATAAAAATGGGGTGAATGAGGGGACTCGAACCCCCAACATCTGGATCCACAGTCCAGCGCTCTAACCAATTGAGCTACATTCACCAATGGCGCGCCCAGCAGGACTCGAACCCGCGACCCACAGATTAGAAGTCTGTTGCTCTATCCACCTGAGCTATGGGCGCACTAATGGTCGGGGCGAAAGGATTTGAACCTTCAACCTCTTGGTCCCAAACCAAGCGCGCTAGCCAAGTTGCGCCACGCCCCGAACCTATAAATAGTATACCAAATTTTTCGATAAAATCAATAGCTCTGTGACTCTAAAAGAATGTTACATCTTCTTCAAACCCAGTATTATTATCTCTAGCAGTCTTCCCCAGTATAACCTCTCTTGCAATCTCTCTTTCTTCTGCCATAGTAGAGAGCTTATCTAATCTCTCTATCAGCTCCTGATTTATACCCAGACTTAACAGGTCTTCTCTTACATCCTTTAATGATTCTATGTCCTTTAGAGATTTTTCTATCTCATCAAGTATTTTTACTATATGAGTCGACATCTGCTTTGTTATATCCTCAAATTGGAGTGTAAATATTATAGAGTTGATCGTCTCTCTTATCTTGGATGTATCTTCTACAAAAGAGTCAAATGAGTTATAGCTAGATTGAAGAGACAAAATCAAGCCTGTAATAATATCTCTGTACATATCACTTAACTTCCCAAATACATTACTCTCCTCACCAAGAGATTCTAAAAATGTCTTATAGGTTTCGTTAAGAGAGTTTACTATCGAATCTAATGAATCTTTTATCGTTTTAGCTGTTTTATTGGAGTGATTGGCTAGCTTTCTGACCTCCTCTGCCACTACCGCAAAACCTCTACCAGCTTCTCCAGCTCTTGCAGATTCAATGGCAGCATTCAGAGCAAGAAGATTTGTCATATCTGCTACGTATCCAATATCTTCAGAGAGTTTCTTTATCCCTTTAATATCTTCTACAATACTTTTTACTAGAAGATCAGTCTTTTCAAGAAGTGATATCCTTTGAGTATGCATAGACGAGCTAATTTCTTTCTCTGTGTGGGAAATTATCGCCTTCAGGATGTCTTCGACATATGAAAACCTCTCCGTATCTATACACATACCTGTCTTTTGACAAATATCAAAGTCTTTACATATATACGCCTGAGGTATATCGATCCCTTTCTCTATAAAGGTATCGTATATACTCTTACAGAGATCAAATATCACCTTCTTCTTTGTCTGACTGTTCTTCTCTAGTGACCTGTCAGTATTCTCCTTTATATCTTTTACCAGAATCGAAAATTTATCTATCGCATATAAAGAAGATTCCTCTATCTTGGAGGATATTCTCAAGAGCTGTTCCCTCATTACAGGGATGATCCTTTCTATCTTCAGTATCTCCGTCTTTAGAGCTATCACATCCTCCAGGGTTTTCTCCAGATGACTGTTTAATTCCATATATCTGGCATCATCCTTCACTTCTGGTCTGGGAGTACGCTTTCTCCCCAAGATATAACCTACCCAAAAGATGATAATGCCTACTATAACACCAAGTAAGATAGCTTTATACATCATAAGCTCCTCTAAACCAATTTCTCTGGATTTAATACAAGAATTACTCTTCCATCTCCTGATATGCTCACGCCACTGAATATGTCTATACCAGAAAATGAATCGGGCATAGGTTTTATCGTTATCTCCATATTTCTTAAAAGCCTATCAACCACAATCCCATATTTACCCTGAGCTACCTTTATCACAACCAAAGGGACTTCTTCTATTTCTGAAGATATAAACTCTTTTACGCTTTTATACTCCTTTATCTCTCCGTTTAAAAGTACGTCCAGTCTTTCTACTGGTAAAATCTCCCCTCTATAACAGAAACCTATTCTGTCATACAGTTTTTTAAGCATATCTACAGGCACTTTTACAGTCTCTACTATATAGTCCATAGGAATAGCATATACCTCACCATCGGTTTCAACCATCAGTGCAAGGGTTATACCTATAGAGGTGGGAATCGTTAGAGTTACTTCTGTCCCTTCTCCTTCCCTAGAATTTATGTCTATCTTTCCACCAAGTGCATTTACTGCATTTCTGACGACATCCATCCCTACCCCTCTCCCGGATATATCAGTCACTACTTCTTTAGTGGAGAAGCCTGGTAAGAATATCAGATTAAATATACTGGGATCCTCTGCTGACGGTGGAACATCCAATCCTAAAGATATAGCCTTTTCATATATACGTCTTCTATCCATACCCTTACCGTCATCGATTACCTTTATTATTATGTTTGTTCCCTCCTGAAAAGCCCTGAGAATTACTGTTCCTTCCTCAGGCTTACCTTTTTCGACCCTTTCTTGAGGACTCTCTATACCATGGTCGCAGGCATTTCTTACCAGATGTATTAACGGCTCAGAAAGGATATCGGCGATCTTTTTATCGACCTCTATATCTTCTCCATCTGTTATTAATCTTATCTTCTTATTCTCCTTCCTAGAGATATCTCTAACTACCCGGCTAAACCTGGAGAATATGCCTCTCAAGGGGACCATCCTCAGTAAGGCGACCTGCTGATTCATTTCCTGAGTAAGACGAGAGATAAGATAGTAGTTATCCTTAAACATCTTCAAGAGAGACTGTGGAACTGAATTATTAACTGCCAATTCAGAGAGAAGATATTCATATGTATTTCTGGCTACTAAAAGTTCTCCAACAAGGTTAGAGAGCTGGTCAACCTTTCTCTCTTCAACGCGAAGTACCCCTACCTGTTCCCTGGGTTGTTCCCTAGATTCTAATGGCTTTATCTTCCCTTCAGTCTCTACAGACTGAATTTGCATCTTCTCTGCTACAGAAGTCTCTTGAGTTATCCGTTTTATTTCTTTTTCAGGGGTTATTACCGTCTTACCAGTCCTATACCTGTCTGGATTTTCAACTATATCTCTTGTAATCTCTACAATTTTACCGGCTATCTCTGGTAGCGTATCAAGGTCTTCGAGCTCTATCAATTCTAGGGCTTTATTAATCTGTTCTTTGACCAGATCGATATTAAAGTATTTAAATAGCTTAGCCAACCCTGTTATCATTCTACCTATCACTTTAAGCTTCTCTCTATCTAAAGATGAAGCCAGATAGGAAGAAATAACCTCTGTATATTCCTGGAGTTCAAAGATAAAGACTTCCCACTCTTCTTCAGATAGATCTATCTTGGGAAAAGATACACCTATACCTGATAGATACCTCTGGAGATATCTATAGGAATCAGGTAAGGACAATTCTTCACCTGATGCAACGTGAGAAGTCATATCCTTTATATCATCTATAGCTTTGAGTATGAGATCTGTATATTCTGGATTCGGCTGAAATTCTCCTGCTCGCAATTTCTCCAGAAAACTTTCAAAGGTATGGGCAAATCTGGATAGTTCCTCAATACCAAGGTAAGAGGAGTCTCCTTTAATAGTATGAATTATCCTGAAGATATTGTTGAGGGCTGAAATAGAACCAGTTGATTCATACTCAAGGGCAGATGCCTCCAGTGCAGATATAAAATCCGGAAGCTGATTAAGGAATTCTCTCAATAACTCTTTCTGTGTTTCATCTTCTACAGACTCAAGGGTCTCTGCAGAGAAAGATATATCCTTTACTTTAATAAGAGATCTATCAAAAGCCAGATCTATTATATCCTCTTTGGAGAGCTCAGTGGCTATATAAACAGTAGGGGATAGATAGAGTTCGTACGGATTAAAGTCGCTTATCCTGGGAATATCTCGCCAATTGACATATGCCTTATAAAAGCTACTGTAGTCACTTACATTTTTAAGCAGGACAAGAGGGTCATATCCATTCCTGAAAGTCTCTGAATCGTAATTTAAAGTTATCTTATAGATATTTAAGCCCTTCTGAGCATTCTCTCTAAGAACTCCATCTATCTCTTCTGGAATCGTCTCTTCTAACTCCATCTTCATCTCTTTTCTGGTTTCCTCTACTCTGGTTTCAGTCCTTTTTGCATCTGTAATGATGGCATTAAACTTTTCCACAAGCGCATTATCTACCTGTAAAGAAGCCCCCTTTTCATAACCATTAATCAGTTCAAACAGATGATCTATTCCTGCCAAGATAAGGTCTATCAGGTCAGGATTAACATCTATAACCCCATCCCTTAAAAGACTTAGGACACTCTCAAAGTAATGGGCAAAAGAGGAAACATCATCAAGGTCAAAGCTACCAGCACTTCCTTTGATCGTATGGATACCTCTGAAGATAGAGTTTATAAGTTCTCTATCTTCTGGCCTTACCTCTAACTGTAGGACATTCTCGTTAAGAGTTTCTAATATATCTCGAGCTTCCTGATAAAACTGTCTTCTATAGAATTCAATGTCAATATTCATATAACCTTACTCCTTCAGGTTAACCGATAATTTTTTTAACCACGTTTACAAGAGTATCAGGCTTAAAAGGTTTTACAATCCAGGCTTTTGCCCCTGCCTTCTGTCCTTCAAGTTTCTTCTCTTCCTGACTCTCTGTAGTGAGCATAATAATCGGTATAAGTTTATACATTGGCATACTCTTGACCGTCTTTATGAAAGTTATACCATCCATATTGGGCATATTCAGGTCTGTAACTATAAGATTTACCCTGCAAGATTTTAACTTATTTAAGGCGTCTCTTCCATCAGACGCCTCTGTCACCTCATATCCGGCATTCCTTAATGTCATAGCAACTAGACCTCTCATCGAAGCGGCATCATCTACTATAAGAATAGACTTACCCATTCTTGCTCACCTCTCTAAGAGTTATACCGTACAGATCTAGGACACTATCAAATACACTATTTGCATTGATATTTACCCTGTGGTCAGATTGAAGTATAGTATTCATAATGGAAAGAACAAACTGTAAATATGCAGTATCGATCTCTTTTAACAGACTTGTATCTATGGTCACTGACTTGATACTGTTTATAACAAGCTCATCATTTATCTTCAAAAAGTCTTCTTCTACGTTTAATATGGTAGCATCTTCTGGTAATACTATTATAAGCCTATCCCCATCTCGCTTCAGTTCCACCTATATCACCCCTTCTAAGAGTATCTTTATATGTAAGACTAGAGAAGAAGGTTTTATAGGTTTTACCAGGTATAAATTTGCCCCAGCATCGTAGCATTTCTTCTTATGAATGGCTTCTTCCTGTGTTGTTATAATTATTACAGGTGTCTCTTTACCTTCCTCTCTATACCTCCTGAGAAATGTTATACCGTCCATATTGGGCATATTTATATCGCAGAGAACCAGACTATAATCGCTAGATAAAGCCTTCTCTAATGCCTCCGAACCGTCTATAGCAGTATCAACCCTAAAACCTGCAGACTTTAAGATATTCGAATGGAAGCTCCTCACAACAGGAGAATCATCTGCTATCAATATCCTATCTTTATTCTTTGACATAGACAAGGTTACCTCCCATACGTTTCAGTTTAAATGCGTTAGTAATCCTGTTTAGAGATTCACTAGAACCAAGGAAGATATACCCACCCCGGTTTAAAGCTATATAGAAGTGGTCAACAACCTGTTTCCGCGAGATATCATCAAAGTATATAAGCACATTCCTGCAGAATATAAAATCGAATCCCCTGTATCTTCTTAAAGACAGACGGTCTCCAAGATTCAGATAAGAAAAGGATACCATAGACTTTATCTCCTCAGAAATTCTATATTTTCCATCATTTAGAATGCTGAAATACTTTTCTATATACTCCAATGGGACATATTTTACACTTCTCTCGTCATATATACCTGTCTTTGCCTTCTCAATCGCATCTGTATCTATATCAACAGCCAGGATACTGATATTCCAGCTGTCTAAATTATCCAGCATCTCTCTGATAATTATAGCCAGGGTATATGGCTCTTCACCAGAGGAACATCCCACTGACCACAATGTTATAGATTTATCCCCCACCTTAGCCTTTCTTTCTGCTACCTCTGTGAGGCAATACTCAGCAAATGTCTTTAACTGAGGAAAGTCTCTAAAGAAATACGTCTCATTTATCGTCAGTAGTTCTACCAGGTTCTGAAATTCAGTCCCGTCTTTATCTATGAAGTAGAGATATCTTATATACTCTTTCACCGATGACATATTTAATGCCTCGATACGTTTCTCTATCCTCTTTGCCACAAAGTACATCTTATTTGGTTCAAACCTAATTCCAGTCCTCTTGTATATAAGTTCTGTGATTCTCTCGTATTCCTCTAGTGTGATCTTTAATCCGCCAGAATCTAAATTGATCATAAGCATAGTCTTATTCAAGCGAGTTCAATGTATCCAGACAGAGTTTTCTTATAACTTCATCGTCGGTATACTCAAGTAGTTCCAAGAGTATCTTTTTTGCTTCTCTCGACTTGGATAAACTTATAAGGTTTATCCCCACCACCTTAAGACTATCTTCTTCTAGAAGCAAAGATGTACCAATATCTAATAAGGTCTCAGAGGGAATATTGCTTATTCTACTTATATACTCACCTACCTTGTAACGTATTGGACTGTCTATATTCTTATTCCTTACCATTTCTATCATAATACCCTGTACCTTAGGATAAGCAAAAAGTTCTACCAGAGATTTCTCATCCAGCTCTTCAATCATAGAGATTATCTCCTCTGCGTAGGTTTCTACATCTATTCCTTCGATTAACTTAAGTATAGAATTAATCCTCCCCAGTCTACCTAAAATCTTCGATACCCCCGGGATATAGATAGGTTCTAAATTACCCATATCCTCGTCAGGAATTAGTATATTCAATGCTTTCTCAAGAGTTTTTTTGTCATCGATCTCAAGGAGTGCTTCAATCACTGAGACAATCAGCATAGGGTGCTCTGAAGATTCGAGTATTGCCAGGAGATCAGGAATACTGTCCAAATCTTTTAGCCTTCCCAAATATTCTACCGCTGTTATCTTTACATTTATAGCCTCATCCCTGAGCCCTCGTCTTATAATGAGAATAGCGTTCTTCGAACCTATCTCAAACAGGGTATCAAGGATCAATTTCTTGACCTCTTTATCTTCATCTTCAAATCTAGTGCTGAGAAAGTCTACTGCCCTGTCTCCAGAACTTGCAAATATGCCAATGGCACAGTTTCTCAGATAGGCATCTGGAGACTTAAATAGATAGAATAACTGATTATATGCACCGGAGCAGTCCAGATTTTTAAGGGCATAGACAATAGTCTCTTTCACTATGATGGAGTCTTCTTTGGTTAATCTCCGTATGAGATAAGGGACCATCTCTACCATATTATTATCAACTATATCTTCTACAGTAATAAGTCTTACATCCTCTTCTTCACTCTCTAATTTCTCTATAAACTCCTTTAACAGACTCATCCTT
>CAZZLK010000136.1:0-10820 GCA_964655195.1 uncultured bacterium | reverse complement strand
CAGTAAAATAAAAGGATATGGGGATATAAAGGTAGTGTCTCTTCCGACAAGATACCCTCAGGGCTCAGAGAAACATCTGATAAAGGCAATTCTAAACAGAGAGGTCCCTTCTGGCAAACTTCCCCTTAACGTTGGGGTAGTGGTAAACAATGTACAGACCGCATACAGTATAGCCAAGGCAGTATGCGAGGGAAGCCCCCTTATTTCCAGAGTTATAACGGTAAGTGGAGATGGAGTAGAGAGACCGGGTAACTTTAGAGTGAGAATCGGAACCCAGTTCAAAGACATACTGGAGTATACAGGACTAAAACAGGAAACTAAAAAGGTCATATCTGGTGGACCAATGACAGGCGTTGCACAATGGACTCTTGAAGTACCAGTCATAAAGGGGACTTCTGGTATTATAGCACTTACAAGTATAGAAGAAGAAATTTATCCCTGTCTAAGGTGTGCAAAGTGTGTAGATGCCTGTCCAATGGGTTTACTTCCTCTAGAATTGGGGAATCTGGCAGAACAAAAGAGGTTCGATGATGCCTACAGATTATATGCGCTCGACTGTATAGAATGTGGCAGCTGTGCCTACATATGCCCTTCCAGGAGACCTCTAGTGCATCTAATAAGGTTTGCCAAAGCTGAGATAAATAAGAGGAGAAGAAAGTAGGTAATGGATAAGGTATCCAGAAGACTTCAAGACGAAATTAGCCATATCTCTCAAAAGATAGAAGAAAGTCTGCTAGCTTTCTTTGATAAACTGCCAAATGATCCGCTGACAAACATCATCCGCTATCATATGGGATGGCTCAACAGGGATTTTAAAAAGGAAGATTCCTATAAAGGAAAAAGATTGAGGCCAGTTCTCTGCAGTCTCGTGTGTAAGATAACTGGAGGAAGAATAGAAGACTCCTATCCTCCCGGGATAGCCCTAGAATTGACACACAACTTTTCTCTTGTCCATGACGATATACAGGATAAAGATCTATTTAGAAGAGGAAGAGAGACTGTCTGGAGTATATGGGGAATTGCGCAGGGGATAAATGTCGGAGATGCAATGATATCTCTTGCCCATAAAGCCATCCTGGACTCAAGGTTAGATTACTATAAAAAGTACAGACTCATAGATATCCTTGATACAGCAATATTCAGACTCTGTCAGGGACAGTTTATGGATGTAAGTTTTGAAGAGAGGCAAGATGTAGAGATAGAAGAATATCTACAGATGGTTCAAGGGAAAACCTGCAGTATGTTTGAGGCAAGTTTGGAAATGGGGACAGTTGTATCAGAAAGGGAAGATCTTGCGGAACAGTTTGTTTCTATTGCAAGAAATCTTGGTTTGGGTTTTCAGATACTGGATGATATACTTGGGCTATGGGGAGACCCAAAGGTCACAGGAAAACCCGTCGGGAGTGACTTAAGGCAGAATAAAAAGACTTATCCAATTATCCTTGGACTTAAAGAAAGACCAGAGGCTAGAGAGGTCGTACTGAATAAAGACAAAACAGAAAAAGATATAGAATACATCATAAAGCTATTCGAAAGTTCTGGAATAATGAATTTATGTAAGGAAAAGGTAGCTTCTTACCTTTCTAAAGCGAGGGAGATGATAGAATGCCTTCCACTGGACAAGGAAAACATAGGTCTCCTTATGGAACTTACCTATTACCTGGAAAATAGAGAAAAGTAGAACATCTTGCATATCTATTAATTATAGGGTATAATCTTTAGTGTTAAGAGTGTGGGGCTGTGGCGCAGAGGGAGCGCGCTTCCTTGGCATGGAAGAGGTCACGGGTTCAAGTCCCGTCAGCTCCACCATATTTTTTATTCACAAATCTATTGACAAAGATCCCTTCTATCCGTTATTATCTTAAGCTAACTAGTATAGTTAAAGTCTTTAGAATTAAGCTCGGAAAATCCTAGGCTTAGATCAGGTCTAGGTATATTATACCCCAATTGGAGGTGTTATAAGATGAGTCAGATTAAGATAGTGGATACTACCCTAAGAGATGGGGAGCAGACAGCAGGAGTAGTGTTTTCTAAGGCAGAGAAGATACAGATAGCCAGAATGTTAGATGAGATTGGCGTCCATCAGATCGAAGCAGGGATCCCTGTTATGGGTGGAGACGAGGCAGAAGCTATAAAAGCCATAACAAAGTTAGGATTAAAAGCTAGCATTATGGGCTGGAATAGAGCGGTAATCAGTGATGTGGAGGCTTCACTCAGATGTGGAGTAGATGCGGTTGCTATTTCTATCTCAACATCAGATATACACATTCAGTACAAGCTACAGAAGACAAGAGAATGGGTACTAGAGAATATGGCTAAAGCTACAGAGTTTGCTAAGAAGGAAGGAGTCTATGTCTCTGTAAACGCAGAGGATGCATCCAGGACAGATATGGACTTCCTTGTACAGTTTGCTACAGTGGCAAAACAGGCTGGGGCTGACAGACTGCGTTACTGCGATACTGTAGGTATTATGGACCCATTTAAGATGTACGAGACCATAAAGGCCCTAAAGGAAAAGGTCGACATCCCTATAGAGATGCATACCCATAATGACTTTGGGATGGCAACTGCAAATACACTGGCAGGCATAAAGGCAGGGGCAGAATTTGCTGGAGTTACCGTTAATGGCTTGGGAGAGAGGGCAGGAAACGCTGCACTTGAAGAGGTAGTTATGGCTTTAAAGTATCTGTGGAATATAGATCTAGGGATAAAGACAGAGAAATTCAGAGAGATCTGTGAGTATGTCGCCAGGGCATCTGCTAGACCTCTACCACCCAGTAAGGCAATAGTTGGTACTAATGTCTTTGCCCACGAGTCTGGAATTCATGCTGATGGAGTCCTAAAGTATACCAGAACCTATGAGGTATTTAATCCCGAAGACGTTGGATTAGAGAGACAGATAGTTATTGGTAAGCACTCTGGAAGCCATGCTATTATAAAGAAATTCCAGGAATATGGGATTGAAATTTCTCCTGAGGTTGCCAACGAACTTCTGCCTAGGGTAAGAGCCCTTGCAGTAGATCTAAAAAGACCATTATTCGACAAAGAACTTATGATCCTATACCAGGATTATCTTAAGGAAAAGGAAAATGCCTCATAAAACACTTACAGAGAAGATATTTGAATCACATCTTGGAAGAGAACCAAAAGTAGGAGAGGTAGTTGTAGTAGATGTGGATTTTGCTATGGGACAAGATGGGACATCTCCTCTTGCCATACAGAAGTTCTACGAGATGGGAGGGAAAAAGGTCTTAAAGCCAGATAGGATTGCACTGGTGATCGATCACGGAGCTCCCAGTCCAAATGAGGGTTTTTCTAACCTGCACAAATTGATGAGAGAATTTGCCTATGAGCAAGGGGTAAGGCTCTTTGATATTGGTAGTGGTATATGTCATCAGCTTATCCCCGAGTATGGGTTTGCAGGTCCGTATGACATTATAGTTGGAGCAGATTCACATACCTGTACTTATGGGGCAGTTGGAGCATTTGCCACCGGAATAGGTTCCAGTGAACTTGCTGCTGTTATGCTATCTGGAAAGTTATGGTTTAAGATCCCTTCATCTGTAAGAGTAGTCCTGTCTGGAAAGATTCCGAACGGAGTTTATTCTAAAGATATCGTTTTGTATCTGGCAAGGCTTATAGGTGCGGATGGTGCTACCTATAAGGCGTTAGAATTCGATGGAGAAGTGATAGACCAGCTCAGTGTGGATGCCAGATTTACTATATCTAATATGGCGGTAGAGGTAGGAGCAAAGGCAGGCATATTTCCTTTAGACGAAAAGACAAAGGTATGGCTAAAGGAACATGGTAGAGAAGTATCCAAAGAGTTATCAATAGATCCACTGGCGAACTATGAATCCATTATAGAGATAGATGTGAGTAAACTAGAGCCTCAAGTTGCCCTACCCCACAGAGTTGACAATGTGGTAAATATCAGTGATGTAGGAGATGTCCCTATACATCAGGGGTTTATAGGAACCTGCACCAATGGCAGGTTGGAAGATCTGGAAATAGCAGGAAATATACTTGAGGGGAAACAGATACATCCTAAAGTCAGGCTTATAGTTGGATGCGCCTCAAAAAGTATATACTTGGAAGCGATGAAAAGGGGGATCATAGAGAAGTTAATAAATGCTGGTGCAACTGTAATCCCTCCAGGGTGTGGCCCATGTGTTGGGACGCATGCCGGTGTTCCTTCAGATGGAGAAAATGTAATCTCCACTGCCAACAGAAACTTCAAAGGGAGAATGGGGAATAACAAGGCCTTTATATATCTAGCATCTCCAGCAACGGTTGCTGTCTCCTGTCTTACAGGGAAAATAACTGATCCAAGGAGGTACTTATGATTATTCGAGGCTTTGCCCATAAATTAGGCGATGATATAAATACTGACTATATAATCTCGGGGAAGTATAAATTCAAGACACTAGATATGAAGGAACTTGCCCAGCATATATTTGAGGATATAGAACCTGATTTTATCAAGAAGATAAAGCCGGGAGATATTATTGTCGCTGGAAAGAACTTTGGCTGTGGCTCTAGTAGAGAGCAGGCTCCTCTGGTTATAAAGAATGCTGGGCTGAGTGCAGTGGTAGCAATCTCCTTTGCCAGGATATTCTACAGGAATGCGATAAACAATGGACTACCTCTAGTGGAATGCGATACGTCAAACATAGATGATGGGGATGAATTAGAGATAAATCTGGAGGAAGGGATTGTTAAAGACCTGACAAAGGGTTTTCAGATAGAGATCAATCCTCTTCCTCCTTTTATGATGAAACTACTACAGGACGGTGGACTGGTAGAACATTTTAAAAAATATGGAGGGTTCTCAATTGAGTAAGTACAGGATTTCACTGATAAGAGGCGATGGGACAGGACCAGAAATTATGGAAGCGGTTATGCTGGTCCTGAATAACACAGGGCTAGACATTGAGTGGGAGGAATGTATAGCAGGTGAGGAGGCATTAGAAAAATACGGGACACCCATCCCTGAAGAGACTATAGAGAGCATAAAGAGGAATAAGGTTGCATTAAAGGGTCCCATAACTACTCCTGTTGGTACAGGCTTCAGGAGTGTAAATGTCGCTCTAAGGCAAGAACTTAAACTATTCGCTAATGTAAGACCGGTCAAGTCCTTTGAAGGTGTTCCAAGCAGGTATAATAACATAGACCTGGTAGTGGTCAGGGAAAATACTGAAGACCTATACTCAGGTGTAGAGCACTATGTGGACGAAGATAAAACCTGTGCAGAGAGTATCAGGATAATAACGAAAAAGGCAAGTGAAAGGATCGTCAGATTTGCATTCAATTATGCAAGAGAGAATAAGAGAAAGAGGGTGACTGCTGTCCATAAGGCGAATATAATGAAGTTTACCGATGGACTCTTCTTAGATACTGCTAGAGAAGTAGCTAAAGACTTTCCAGATATAGAATTTGAGGACAGGATAGTGGACAATATGGCGATGCAACTGGTAAAAAATCCAGAGGCTTTCGATGTAATTGTTACTACAAACCTCTTTGGAGATATACTCTCTGATCTCTGTGCAGGTCTTGTTGGCGGATTAGGACTAGCACCCGGAGCTAATATAGGAGAGGAATATGCAGTATTCGAAGCGGTTCACGGGTCTGCTCCAAAGTATAAAGGGCAGTACAAGGTAAATCCTACCGCAGTTATACTTGCATCTGCGATGATGCTTGGTTATCTTGGGGAGAAAGACTGGGAAAGTCGGATAGTAAAAGCTGTATCAGAAACTATAAAAGAGGGCAAATATATCACCTATGACCTGGGGGGAAGCGCCTCGACTATAGAGATGGGTAAGAGGATAGCTGAAAAACTATTAGAGGTATAAAAGATGTCTTTAGAACAATATATCAGGACTGTACGGGCAATGGATAATTCCATTTTTAGGGTCCTCGCAAGACAGGTCGAGGACCCTAATCGTTCTGATTATGGGGGGATAGAAAAGCCAAATCTGGGTCTGGCAGATTCAGAGTATGGTATAAACGATCTATTGAGCGTATATTTCTGTCCGGAATCTAAGTTTTATCTAAATAAGATACTGAGAGAAAGATTGATAAGGGCTCTGGAATTTTTGGTGAGAAATCAACACGAGGATGGCACTGTAGATCTCTATGAGACAAACTTCTACTCTCCACCGGATACATCATTTAGAGTATGGCTCTATGCACCCTGGGTTGAATATCTAAGAAGGATAAATACAGAAAGCGATATACTATTTCTCCTGGAGCACTTCTTGAAAAAGGCTATTCCAGCTTTAAAGAGCGGTGGTTTTCATACACCAAACCATAGATGGGTACAGGCATCTGCACTGGCGAGACTGGGCTCTCTGTTTAATGATGATGAGTGTAAACTGATAGCTCAGGAATACCTGAAAGAGGGGATAGACTGTAACAATGATGGGCTTTTCTACGAGAGGAGTCTGGGTGTCTATAATCCGATATGTGGTATAGCTATGCTATGGCTGGCTGAAGACTTGAATAGACCAGAACTTATGGATTATACAAGAAAGGTACTAGACCTAGCCACCTATTTTCTTGAACCAGATGGAACAATTCTCAATACATTCTCCCTGAGACAGGATAGAGGCATCAGGATGCCTGCCGATACCAGGTATTATTATCTATTCAAGAAAATGGGTATTATGGATGAGAATGGTCTTTACTTGCAGGCAAGTGACATCATCTTTGATGGCAATTCAAATAGATTAGGGAAAGGGTTTAATCCTTTACATCTCTTTCTCTTCTATCCTGAGTTTAAGGAGGAGAATATAGAGAGAAGACCTCTTCCAAGATCTGGGATATTCTACTTTAAAGATAGTGGAATAGTCAGGATAAACTCAGACAAGAATAGCATTACATTTACAAAGGATAGCGATGAATTCCTCACAATAGTGCTCGATGATGTAGACATAAGATTCCGCTACCTTACATCATTCTTCGGAAAGGGGCCATTTGTCGGCTCATCGTTAGAAAAAGAAGAGGAGGGTTATACTCTAAGACAGAGTCTTAAATGGGGATATGTAGACCTATTACCAGAAGAAGAAAGAGGGAAAGAAACTGCCTGGGATAGGATGAACCACTTCCTAAGAAAATGGATAAAACTGCAGGAGATTGGTACAGCCATAACATTAATCCCAGAGGACCTAAATAACGTCAAGCTCTATATAAGGACAGATGGGTGTAGGGATGTTCTTACAATGTTAGAGATAGCTATCCCTAAAGATGGAGAGATAAGTTTTGATGGAAGAGTAACGAGAGTAAAAGAAGATATATTCCTGCTAGAGGAGGGTAGACTCTACTATCGAAAAGAAAATTCATTCTTTGAATTATTCCCTGGTTTTAAAGCACACAAACTGATAGAGTACAGAGGAGATAAGAATATAAAGAGTAAGGACAAAATCTATGTAGGAATAACATTCCGTATTCCATTTGAATTTACTCTAAATATCTCTTTCGGAGAGATATTCTCAATTAAATAGGGGGGATTTCTCCCCCCTAAGACCCTCTATGATTTAATCAACAGGTTCTGACTCTAGTACTATGAGCTTACGCGGATAGGATATAGAGATTTCTGCGGTCTCATAAGACATTTCACCATCAGGTCTAGATAGGCTTAATGGTTCTCCATTAGAAGACCTGGACCCGATAACTCTCCACAGGTAAGTATCTGCAGCTTCATAGGGGACCTCTATAGTATAAGAAGTGTCGTCAGTATTAAACCAATACCCATATCCCCCGCTTTCGGTCCTTATCTCTCCGGAATAATTCCATCCTCCTCCTGCATAGAGATCTGTCCACTCAAATGTTACTTGGCTTCCCTCATATACTTCCTCTTCATTTTCTGGATTAATTAATACAAGCTCGTCTGGGGTATAAACTTCCATATATTCTTCTGGTATGTTCTCACCCCAGCTTCCATAGAGAGACGGGTAGATGTAATATGTGGTGTTAGGACTCAGGGTATCTATAGAGTTAAAGACACTACTTGGAGGCATAGATGTGACTACTCCAGGACCCAGACTCTTGAGTATAAATGGACCATTCGGCGAGGTTCCAACATAAATCCTTGACCCCTGAGTTCCAAGTGGTGGGGAAGGATCAAAACCAGCAATAATGATCAGAGCTGACCTGTAGTCGAGTCCATCGGTTCTAATATTAAGAGGGAACGAATTTAAAAGGCTCTTGATATCAGGCTTAAGATTTTTATCCAGTCTTATATTTCTTATATCGAACTGGCTAGGATGAGTAATGGTGATAAATCCCAAATAGCTTACACTTATCTCTGTAGTCCCTCCAGATCCGGTGGTAAGTGAGAAATTTACTGTCTTTGTCTCATCAGTATTTACAGTAACTCCACTTTGGGTTTGGGTGTTAAATGTCTCTTTGCTTGCAGAAACATCGTAAGTTCCTGCCTGGACGAAAAGAGTATAGTTACCCTGATCGTCTGTTACTGTGGTATAGGTCTTCCCACCACCTACAGCGGTGACAGTGGCACCTGGGATTCTGGTAGTCGCCAGAACAGAACTAGCCACATAACCGGTAATCTTACCCAAGCCTGCAGGAGTTGGTCCAGGACATCCACATCCCCCATTAGCCCCTAGACCTACAAGGGCTAAAATTAGAAAGAGCACCACAAATCTTAAATACTTCACAGAAAACACCTCCCTTTAATGTTTTTATCATAAAAATCTCTCTTATATAAAAGAATACCACAGGAATAAAAAATTTACAACAGAAACTGTCTTGATCTATTTGTCTCCTATCTTATAATAATGTTATAAACCTAACCTGGTAAGGAGGATTTATGTATGAATAGAATAGAGAAGGCTGTAGAAATATTTAAAAGTGGGTTTAACTGTTCACAATCGATCATCTCTGTATACGGTCCTGAACTTGGCTTGGATAAAGAGCTGGCTCTATTAGTCTCCAGTGGATTCGGTGGCGGACTTGGAAGAACAGGGGAGGTGTGTGGAGTGGTAACTGGATCAATTATGGCTCTAGGTCTGAAATATGGATATACCGTGTTTAGCAATGAAGCCAAAGAAAAGGTCTACAGCATAGTTAGGGAATTTATTACAAGATTCAAGGAAAGGGATAGCTCTATACTCTGTAGGGAATTGCTGGATGCAGATATCAATACGCCAGAAGGAAGAGAAAAGGCTCATATTATATGTCCTAAACTGGTCAGAGACTCTGCAGAGATACTGGAGGAGATACTGAGAGGTCAATAGGATATTTAACTTGGTAATATCTCTATCTCCAGTTTCTCTCCTTCTTTCAGCTCTGCCAATTCTTCCAGCCTTACAGTATTCTCATCGAAACTAGCCTTTAACATTTGAGTCTCCCCTGCTATTAACTTTACGGATGGGTTCGAGGAGAACCTCTCAGGTATCTCGAGCCTTATCTCCTTTATTCTTACTTTCCCATAAAAATTCTCTATAACGGCTCTGAAGGAATTCTGTGAGATTTTCTGGGTAAATATCCCCCAACCGCTATCTGTAGAGAAGAAGCATCTAAAATTGGAAAGAGCCAATCTGGGCTTAAAACTTATAGCAAAGTTTCTTCCGTCATACTCATAACCAGACAGAGCTAAGAGTAAAGCCCAGCTAGCCATAGCCCTAGCATAATGATGTCCACACTCGGGTTCATCCCAGGGATTTCTCCTTAAACCATCGAATCTTTCTCTTAAAGCCCTGACTATTGTAAGACCTTCTTTTATGAAGCCTTCGTATATCAAGTGGCTAGCTACCTGATACTCAAACCCTGTCCATACCTCGTCTGAATATGGGAATGGAAATCTCTCCCTATTACCCCTGGGCCAGGTGCAGAGAATGAGACCTTTCTCATCATTCAGTGCATATGTCCTCTGACAGTTAGAATGGTCTGACAGGTTATCTTTCCAGTTATAATTAAAGATAGACTTTAGAGCCTTCTTTGTATACTCTTCAGGGATAAGATTCCCCAAACCAATAGTAGTAGAAAGCCACTCTCCCAAGAGCTGGTCAGATAGGCATCCATCTCCATACTGATATCTGTATCCTTTACTCCTATCATATCTCTGTATAAAGTACTCACCATTAAATAATTCCTCGACTATACGTTTGCTACCCTTCTGAAAAAGTCCCAGATATTCATCAGATTTCTCCTTTTCTCCCAGATATTCAGCCATTTCACTGGAAGCCTTGAGTGCCCCAAGATAGAATAGACCCGTCATTGTGTTTGGTCCATAGAACTCAATATCATAGGTATTATGCTGTTCGCCCTCCATAACCCCATCCCTATCTTTATCCCATTCTATCCAGGCAAACTCCAGAGCCTTCTTAGCATTTTGCCATAATCTCTTTAAGAACTCATCATCTCCTGAGAATTTCCACTCTCTATACAATCTCATTATACTTCCCATCTGTCCATCGGCTGCAGGTTTGAATCCCCATCTTCCCGTACCTAGAGGTAGCATCGTCCTAAATGACATCTTTCCTGTCTCGTCAGTATTGTATAGAAATTCTACCTCTCGCATAGTCCTTTCCAGTTGAGGGAATAGATATGCTAGAGTCTGTTCATAATTCCATACATGAGTACAGTTCAGTGGACAGCATCCTTCGTTGTCACTGCATCCTTCAAAGCCATAGAATCTTCCATCCTCAGTCCTAAAACAGGTGTTAGTTCTTATGGTGGAGATCTGACTTGAGATTGCATCTAGGATATAGTTGGGAAGTGTGCTAGAGAAGAGTAGGTCGTGGAACTTTCTCGTCTGCTTTTCAAGTCTATCCAGATTTTCTATCGTATACTTTGCAACA
>CAZZLK010000135.1:0-32016 GCA_964655195.1 uncultured bacterium | reverse complement strand
AGATAAAGGAGGCTCCTGGTGTCAATAGAGAGATAGCTGGAAGTATAGATAGAAGGGATCTATCCGAGATAAAGGAGGCTCCTGGTGTTAATAGAGAGATAGCTGGAAGTATAGATAGAAGGGATCTACCCGAGATAAAGGAGACTCCTGGTGTTAATAGAGAGATAGCTGGAAGTATAGATAGGGAAATAACAGAAGCAGAAGAGATCAGAAAAGAAAGCTCGGTTATCTATGAAAAACAGGGCAATATTATACCTAACTCGATTCATAGTAATAAAGAAGAGGATATAGAAGTCTTCAAACAGAAAAAAGATGTGGAGCTTAAAATAGCATCAGATAGATCCGATACTAAAGAACCTTTATCTAGAAAGGTAGATAAAACTGCCAGAACTTTAGAAAATGACTCTGACTTTAATTCTATGCATCTAAGAGCAAATAGAGATATCCTAACAGTTGATCGTTCTTTAAGAGAAGAGGGTAATGACTTTTCGCAAAAGATTGTCAAGTTGATTTCAGAAAGAATAACAGGGAATAATAAAACAGGAGAAGCGATCTTAAAGTTACATCCTGATAGTTCAGGAGAGGTGAGGGTAAGGATATTTTTGGAAGATGAAAGACTGAATATCAGATTGATGGTTTCGAATGAGAAGCTCAGGGATCTTATAGAAAGTAATATAGATAGCCTAAAGAGAAGTCTATTTGAGAAAGGGCTAGAATTGGGAAGCGTCAGTGTATATATAATGGGAGAATCAGAAATGTCTTCCTCTAGAAGGGATAGGTATAATAGATTTAATTTCGCTTATCCCTATAAAGAGGGAAATAAGAAGATAGATGTGGTTGAAGTGATAAGTATGGGAAGTTTAATAGATCTAATAGTATAAGGAGGTGATAGGTAAATGGATATACCACTAGTGAGGACTATAAACAGGATATTAGAGACAAGAGAAGCCAACAGTATTAGTCCTCTAACCCGAGCAGAAAATACACCAATAGTGCAAAGTACATCTACGATACTTGGTAGGGATGACTTTTTAAGACTTCTTCTTGCTCAGCTCAAGAATCAGGACCCCCTCAATTCGTTAAGTACCGAAGAATTCACATCTCAACTGGTTCAATTCTCCACTTTAGACACTGTCCTGCAGCAATCTGAGAGTATAAATCAACTGCTGAATAAGGTACTCAGGATAGAAGCTATGAGTTTTCTGGGTAAGAAGGTAAGAGTAGGGGATAAGATTGGAGTCGTTTCGAAGATAACATTTGAGAATGGATTACCTAAGATCTGGATAGATGGGGCATCTTATGATATCTCTTCAGTTTCAGAGGTGATCACGGATGGTTAAGAGAGTTGAAAACATTAATCAACAAGGTATAGAGCAGATAAGAAGAAATCTTACCAGTAATTCTGGGATAACTTTCAGAGAGATATTTGAAGCTAAGCTAAGGCTCGGACAGATCAATATATCAAAACATGCTCAGGAGAGAATACTCTTAAGAGGGATAGAGATAAAAGAAGAGGATGTCAATGGAATAAATAAGGCTATTGATTTGGCAAATTCAAAGGGTGTGAAAGACTCTCTGGTTATAATAAATGGTAAGGCTTTTGTTGTGAACATACCCACTCGAACTATTGTGACCGCTATAGAGGAGGAAGGCTTAAAGAACAGAATATTTACTAATATAGATGGAGCTGTTATATTATGAAAATTCGGGGCTGGACCTCTACGAGGAGGCCCTTTATTAAGGAGGATTATTAAATATGATGCGTTCATTATTTGCTGGAGTGTCTGGTTTAAGAAACCATCAGATAAGGATGGACGTTATAGCAAATAATATAGCTAATGTAAATACCACTGGTTATAAGATGGCTAGAGTTACATTCCAGGACCTCTTCTATCAGACACTTAGAGGAGCTTCTGCCCCTCAGGATGGTATTGGGGGGACAGATCCGATACAGGTTGGATTGGGTATGATTATAGGAGGCATCAATACTATACATACACCTGGTAACTTTCAATACACGGGAAATCCTACCGATTTTGCCATCCAAGGTGATGGCTTCTTCATAGTTACAGATGGTATCAAGAATTATTTTACAAGAGACGGAGCATTCAGTATAGGGCTAGATGGGAGTCTAGTAAATCCAAGTACTGGTTATAAGGTCCTTGGATGGAGGGCTAACACTAGTGGGATTGTCGACACCAGTATGCCTGTAGAACCAATAGTCATCCCTAAGGGACAACAGATGATGGCAAGAGCGACATCAAATGTAAAGATTGTTGGGAATCTGGATGCTCAAAGCGACATAGGTACAACCTTTAGCGCACCGACAACCATATATGATTCTCTTGGTGTCTCCCATACACTGAGGTTTACTTTCGAGAAGACTAATACGAATGAATGGACAGTAACCGCCTCTATAGATGGAAATGACATAAGTGGATGGAGTAGCACTATAGTATTTAATAATGACGGAACTTACGATCCTTCTAGTTCTACTGTAACTACTCTTAATATATCTGCGAGTCTCTTTAATCCAGGTGCTGGAGATCTTAATATTAATCCAGACTTCTCTAATATAACTCAGCTTGGAGGAGATACCAGTATAAGTGTATCTTACCAGGATGGTTATCCAATGGGGTCCCTTATAGACTTTACTGTAAGTGGGAATGGTGTCATAACTGGCATATATTCTAACGGATTGAATCAAGTTTTAGGACAGATAGCACTGGCGAATTTCGGCAATCCTGGAGGATTAACCAGAGTTGGTTCAAATCTCTTCGAGGTTTCTGTTAACTCTGGAGAGCCTTTAATAGGAACTCCTGGGAGTGGAGGAAGAGGAAGTCTGTACGTTGGAGCGTTAGAGATGTCTAATGTTGATCTTGCTAGTGAATTTACCAATATGATAATTACACAGAGAGGTTTTCAAGCTAACTCTAGAATTATAACCACCTCTGATGAGATGTTACAGGAGCTGGTGAATCTCAAGAGATGATACAGGTTACCAGACTTAATAATACCAGATTTGTTATAAATGCAGATCTTATAGAGATGATAGAGGCTACCCCTGACACTACAATTACTCTTACTACAGGTAAAAGGTTTGTAGTTAAAGAGCCTCTAGAAGAGGTTATACGGAGGATTATTAATTATAAAAGGTCTGTGTATGGAATTATAGAGGACTATTAGAAGGTGATATAGTGGATATAGCAACATTTTTAGGTATTTTAGGAGGTCTAATTTTTATAGTATTTGGAATGACTAAGGGGGGTAGTATATCTACATTTATAGACCTCCCATCAATGCTTATCACTTTTGGTGGAACCATAATGGCTACTGTAACCAGTTTTAGATTGGATCAGATCCTTACGACTATTCAGGTATTAAAGGTAGCATTCTTTAGCAAGCCTCCCGATTACGAGGGCGTTATAAAGACATTAGTAGGTTTGGCAGAGAGGGCTAGAAGGGAAGGATTACTAGCTCTTGATGAAGAGATATCTAACCTGGATGACGACTTCTTAAAAAGAGGGATTCAGCTTGTAGTGGATGGCGTAGACCCTGACTTGATAAGGAACATCTTAGAAACAGAACTTTCTTTTATTGAAGAAAGGCACAAGGTCGGCATAGGGATCTTTGAGACCATCGCCGGCTTGGGACCCTCATTTGGATTACTAGGAACTGTTATAGGCCTTATAAGGATGTTAAGACAACTTAACGACCCTTCAACTATTGGTCCTTCTATGGCGTTAGCATTAGTAACTACATTCTACGGGGCTTTCCTTGCCTATGTCATAGCAACCCCGATAGCAAATAAATTAAAACTTAAAAATTCGGACGAATCTCTACTAAGAGCTATCGAGATAGAGGGGATACTTTCTATACAGGCAGGGGAAAATCCAAGGATACTAGAACAGAAACTGCATGTATTCCTGTCTCCCAAACTGAGGAAGAAGGTACAGCAGGAAAGAGAGGTGGAAGAGATCTATGGCGTTAAAGAAAAAACCTGAAAATCCTCCTCCTGGTGCTCCCCTGTGGATGACCTCTTATGGAGATATGGTAACACAGATACTAATATTCTTTGTTATGTTATTTACATTCTCCAGTATAGATGCAGCAAGATTTAGGGAGTTAGCAATTTCGCTTCAATCTGCCTTTAAAGGTGGGACCAGTTTTCTAACCGGTGGACAGAGTATTACTGTGGAGACTTTGGGTCCTACCAGGGCTAACCTAGTCCAACTTACAGAAGCGATGCATCAGATTATGAATATAGTGGAGTCTTCAGGATTAAAGGGGGCGGTTGAAGCAAGTATAAATGAGAGAGGTCTTGTAATCAGCATTAAGGACTCAACATTCTTCGACTTAGGTAAGGCAGATCTAAAGCCGAGGTCTAAACAGATTTTAGATAACATAGGAAAGGCTCTGAAAGGACTGCCCAATCAGATAAGGATAGAGGGTCATACCGATAATCTCCCAATAAATACACCACAATTTCCATCCAACTGGGAACTCTCTACCGCCAGAGCTACGACAGTATTAAGATATCTGGTAGAGCAAGTAGGATTATCTCCAGAGAAGATGTCTGCTGTAGGTTATGGTGAATTTAGACCTCTCTTCCCAAATGACTCAGAAGAACATAGAGCTAAGAATAGGAGAGTAGATATAGTTGTGCTTTTAGAAGAGGCTTCTAAAGGAGAGCCTCCAGTAATGCCTATTGAAGAGGTAAAGAGATAGATGAAAAAGTTAATAATTATAATAGCCATAATAGCGGTAGTTTTGGTAGTTGGTAGTATCTTAGCTTTAAGATTCGTAACCGGCTCTAACAACTCAAAACAGGAAAAACCTGTCCTAGTTCCTCTAAATAAAGAGATACTTACGAACTTGAGTAGTGAGGGTGGTATATTCCACTATATCAAAGTTTCCGTCTCTTTGGAAGTGGTTAACGACAGTGCTGCCAAGATAGTAGAGGCAGATATGCCCAGAATTAGAGATGAAATTATATCGGTATTTAACGGGACAAAGATCAACGAGTTATCTACACCAGCTGGTATCGAGCAAGTAAAGGCTAAGATTGTACAGAGACTTAATTCGCTTTTAAATGCTAAGATAGTTAGAAAGGTTCTATTTACTGATATGGTGGTGCAATAGGGTGAGAGTATGCCAGAGATACTTTCTCAGGAAGAAATAGATACTTTGTTGTCTGCCCTTACTTCAGGGCAGTTAAAGGTAGAGGAGATAAAGGAAGAACACAAAGAACGTAAGGTAAAGCCTTACGATTTCAGAAGACCCAGTAAATTTTCTAAAGATCAGTTACGTACTCTGGAGATGCTACATGAAAGTTTCTCCAGGTCATTATCTCTATATCTTTCAAGCAGATTAAGGGCAGTAACGCATTGCAGCATAGCAAGTGTGGACCAGTTACCCTATGGCGAGTATATTCAGAGTGTTCCAGTTCCCTCTTTTATAGTTGTTTATACTATGGAATCCCTAAGTGGTACCGCCCTGCTGGAGATAAGTAATAACATTATATTCAGTATGGTAGACAGACTACTGGGTGGACCAGGAAAGGGGCTTAAGAAGAATCGGGAGCTTACAGACATTGAAATGAATATTATTGAAGACATAGTGGATAAGATCCTAGAACTATTAGGAGAAGCCTGGAGTTCGATAATAAAGACCTCCCCGGTAAGATCAGGGATAGAAACGAATCCTCAGTTTATACAACAGATAGTACCTCTTTCATCAGTTGTAGCTCTTATCTCCTTTTCTATACAGATAGGAGATAGTACTAGTGGCTTATTGAACCTTTGTATACCAAGTGAAATGTTAGAGGCAATACTCCCTAAACTAAGTGCTAGACAATGGTTTTCAAGGCGTGGTTCTAGACAGGAAGAAATAATACAGAGGCTCAAGAAGAAGCTTGAGAATATTGAGGTTCCAGTAATAGTGGAGCTTGGGAAGGCAGAGATAGCCTTCCAGGAATTATTGGATCTAAAAGTAGGAGATATAATAAAATTAGAAACGCTCATAATGGACCCCCTAGTAGTGAAAGTTGGTGATCAACCTAAATACTTAGGTAGACCAGGAAGAGTTGGAAAGAAGATAGGGGTAAAGATCTTAGGTAGTGTAACGAGAGGTGAATAGATGAAGACATTAAAGAGTATTGAGGATATATGGCTATCTGCTATGAAGACATCTGTTACCACACTATCTGCCCTTGTGGGTAAAGACATCTCTGTAACTAGTATAGAAAGACGAAGCATAGAGAAGATAGGTATGGAGATCTTAGGGAAATCTTATATTGTCGTAAGCAGTGCAATATACGACATAACCAGATTATTCTTCTTATTAGAAGACAGAGATGCCTTAACTATAGCGACCCTTATGATGGGGGAAGAAAACCTAATAACAGAATTTAACGATATATCATTGAGTGCTATTTCTGAGGCTTTTAGTCAGATGATCAGTGCTATGGCTCTTTCTCTTTCTGAAGTCATTGGCGGAAAGCTTCAGATAGAACCCCCTAAAATCTATCCGTTAGATGATAATGCAAGAGAGATGATATTTAATGAGGAGTTTACTGGTTTCAGATATGGACTTATCATTGCAGGCTCTAATAGTAACATATATCAGCTAGTAGAAAAGGTATCGGAGGCAAAATTGACACCCAAAATCTCTACAGAGACAGCTACCAACTCTGAAGAGAAAAAGATCGAGGAGAATAAAGTATTAACTGCAGAAGAGGTATCTAACATCCAGCCGGTTACGTTTCAACCCTTAACTGTATCTCAGGCTAAGGAAGAAAAGATAAGTAATTTGGAACTATTAAAAGATGTACCCATACAGATCTCTGTCGAATTGGGTAGAACTAGGATGCTGATAAAGGACCTCTTGGCATTGTCTTCAGGGTCCATTATAGAGTTAGACAAACTTGCCGGAGAACCAGTAGATATACTGGTGAATGGAAAGTTTATAGCCAAAGGAGAAGTGGTCGTAATTGATGAAAATTTTGGCGTTCGTATTACTGAGATACTAAGTCCAGAAAAAAGATTGGAGGAGGAACAATGAGCAAAAAGATTCTGATTGTTGATGATGCTGCTTTTATGCGTATGATGTTAAAAAATATCCTGAGCCAGAATGGATATGAAATAGCTGGTGAGGCGTCAAATGGACTTGAAGCAGTGACTCTGTATAAAGAACTTAAACCAGACCTCGTGACTATGGACATAACTATGCCAGAAATGGACGGAATTACTGCTGTAAAAGAGATAAAGAAGATCGATCCTGAGGCAAAGATTATAATGTGCAGTGCTATGGGGCAACAGGCAATGGTGATCGAATCTATTCAGGCTGGAGCTAAAGACTTTATAGTAAAACCTTTTCAACCTGACAGAGTTTTAGAGGCCGTAAGAAAGGTCTTGGGCTAACATAGATGGTAACGTTTTTCTTGGCTTTTACAGTAATCTTAGCCCTTTTACTTATTATGTGGTGGATTCTAAAAAATAGAAGGATCCCATGGATAAGGTTTCCTTCGAAGGAACTGAAACATATAGAAGGACTTTATCTGGGGATGAATTCATCTTTACATATAGTAAAATATAAAAATAGATGTTTTCTAATAGGTTGCAGTCCAAATAGTATAGTGCTCTTAAAAGAATTTACAGATGAAGAGAATATTTAATATATCCAAAAGTCTAATATGTCTATCTCTTATCATAGAGATACTCTTTCTACCTAGTTATTCTGTCGCTCAGGAGTTACCCACATTCAAAATAGAGGTAACTCCTTCTGATAAACCTCAGGATGTATCAGGGACACTGCAACTTCTGGGTATAATAACGGTGTTGGCGTTAGCCCCCTCCATCGCTATTATGGTAACATCCTTCACCAGAATAATAGTTGTCTTAAGTTTTTTAAGATCATCTTTAGGGACTCAACAGATACCACCTGGACAGGTGATATCTGCCCTGGCTTTATTCTTAACATTCTTTACAATGTTTCCTACATTTTCCCAGATAGAAAGGTCAAGCTGGCAACCTTACATAAAAGGGGAGATAACCTTCCAGGAGGCAGTGAATAGAGGAATAAGTCCTTTAAGAGAGTTTATGTTTAGGCAGACGAGAGAAAGAGATTTAGCCTTATTTGTAAAGTTGGCTAAGATCCCCAGGCCTAAAAATCGAGACGATGTCCCTACCTATGTACTCATACCTGCATTTATGATAAGTGAACTTACAACTTCTTTTCAGATGGGTTTTATGTTGTATCTACCATTTCTGGTCATAGATATGGTTGTTGCCAGTATACTTATGGCTATGGGTATGCTTATGTTACCTCCAGTAATGATCTCACTGCCGTTTAAATTACTCCTGTTTGTACTTGTAGATGGTTGGTCTCTCGTGGTTAATTCACTGGTTCAGAGTTTCAAGTGAGGTTCAAATGAGCCTGAGTGAGGCAGTAACATTTATAAAGAATTCACTAATAACTGTAATTCTGATAAGTGGACCAGCCTTAATAGCGAGTTTGGTGATAGGTATTATTATAAGTCTCTTTCAAGCTTTAACTCAGATACATGAAGCGACTTTAGCCTTTGTTCCCAAAATTCTGGTGGTATTTCTTGTGCTGATACTTTTAGGTGGGTGGATGCTTAATACACTTCTGGATTTTAGCAGAGATATCTTTATAAGAATGGGTAATATACTACCATGATAGAGATAGCCGGTATATCACTATTACAGATAGTTAGTTTCTTACTCATCCTTCTCAGATTGTTTGGCATAATCTTTATCTTTTTACCATTTGGTATCAGAGTAATCCCTGGCTCCATAAGATTGCTTTTGGCTATCAGTATGAGTTTCGTACTGGTCCAACTTTATACTTTAAAGGAATTACCAACAGTTAATACTCTTGTATTTCTAGGGATAAAAGAGGCGATAGTTGGCATCGTCATCGGCTTATTGAGTAACATAATCTTCTATATGCTTCAACTGGCAGGACAGATCATCGACTTTCAAGTAGGTCTAAGTCTTGCCAACATAGTAAATCCTGCTTTTGACATTCAATTATCCCCTATAGGTGATTTTCTCTTCGTCTTAGGGATACTTATATTTCTTTTAATCGGAGGCTACCTGCAGGTTTTAGAAGCGATTTGTTATAGTTTTAATCTTGTTCCTGTAGGAGAGATCAGCTTGAAGAGTTACACTTTTATGGAATCATTTAAATTGGTAGGAAACTTTGTCCTACAGGTAGCTTTAAGATTTGCTACACCGGTAATCACAACAATGCTTCTTGTGGATATAGTAATAGGGATTATTGCCAGGACAGTTCCACAGATCAACATATTTATAGTTGGGTTACCACTAAAGACAGGATTGGCATTCTTTGTTCTACTGATACTTATCGGTAGCATTCCAGATGTCATTAATAGAGAACTTCCTTATCTGATAAGAGAGTTGATCTCTATAGTAAAGGGGTTCAGGTAGATATGCCTGACGGTGAAAGGACAGAACAAGCGACTCCTCGACGTAGAGAGGAGGCAAGAAGAAAGGGACAGATAGCTATAAGCCATGAATTGAGCTCTGGCTTAGGATTTATCTCTGGAGTTATGATTATTGCTTCTCTTATCCCTGTAATGTACCGTCAGCTGACACTTATTCTTACAACCTTCATAGGTGGTATGCATAGAACTGAGATAACCGCACAGAGTCTAAGGAATATCGTGTTGAATGTGAGTTATAAACTATCTACAATACTTCTTCCTATCTTTGGAATAATGTTCATAGTTACGCTACTTGTAGGATTTGTCCAGACAGGATTTCTCTTTTCCTTTGAAGCTATTACCCCAAAAACCTCCAGGATAAATCCTTTTATGGGAATAAGAAGGATACTCTCAAAAAGAGCCCTAATAGATATTCTTAAGGCTATTATGAAACTTGTCCTCCTTGGTTATTTAGGATACAGTTTCATCGGAAATATAACTACAAGTATCTTTTCTCTCTGGAAGACACCTCTTTCTAATAGCTTTAAATTCATTATAGACAGCATCCTTAGATTTTCTCAGCAGGCAGGGATAGTACTACTGGCTATCGGGGTAGTAGATTATATGCTTCAGAGGAGAGAATTCGAAGCCAGTATAAGAATGACAAGGGAGGAGCTAAAGGAAGAATTGAAGGAGACTGAAGGGGACCCTCTTATAAGAAGCAGGATAAAACAGAGACAGAGGGAACTGGCTACAAGAAGAATGATGCAGGAAATAAAGAAAGCCGATGTAGTTATTACAAACCCCGTGGAATACGCGGTTGCATTAAGATACGATATAAAGACTATGAATGCCCCTATAGTAGTAGCTAAAGGGGCAAGACTTATGGCAGAGAGGATAAAAAATGAGGCTAGAAGATGGAATATTCCTATAGTTGTAAATCCTCCCCTTGCTCAGATGTTATATAAACTTGTGGAGGTGGGGGAGGAGATCCCTCCAAAACTTTATCAGGCTGTGGCTGAAGTATTGGCGTATGTGTATAGAAAGAGAGGAAGGGTGGTATAGATGGAAGGTATAAGAAGCATACTGAGATATAGCGACCTCTCTCTGGCTGTCGGAATAATACTTATTGTTATTATGATGATTGTTCCGTTACCTCCATTTCTCCTTGATATCTTACTAACACTAAATATAACCTTTTCTCTATCTTTACTCTTAATAAGTATATATGTTAGAGAGGCTATAGAGATCTCGACATTCCCTTCCATACTCTTATTTGCTACTCTTTTTAGAGTAGCTTTGAGTATTTCTGCAACTAGGCTTATTCTCCTTTCTGGTTATGCTGGAGAGATAATAAATGCCTTTGGAAGGTTCGTGGTCGGAGGAAACTATATAGTTGGACTGGTCATATTCTTGATACTTGTAGTTATCCAATTTGTAGTGATTACTAATGGTGCCCAGAGGGTGGCAGAAGTGGCAGCTAGGTTCACATTAGATGCTATGCCTGGTAAACAGATGAGTATTGATGCGGACTTAAATGCAGGACTAATTACGGAGGAAGAAGCAAGAAATAGAAGGAGACAGATAGAACAGGAGGCAGATTTCTATGGAGCTATGGATGGAGCAAGTAAATTTGTCAGAGGTGATGCCATAGCAGCTATAATAATAACTGCGGTTAACTTTTTGGGTGGATGGATGATAGGAGTTATACAGAGAGGGATGGACTTTAGAGGTGCATTAGAGGCTTATGCCCTACTCACAGTAGGGAATGGGCTGGTAAATCAAATATCTGCACTGTTAGTATCTACTGCTACGGGTTTGATAGTTACTAGAGGCGCTTCGGAAGAGAATTTGGGTATAGATTTTTCAAGGCAGATTCTGTCAAATAGTAGAGTTATGAGTATAATAGCTGGGGTTCTTTTATTATTAGGTTTAGTTCCGGGTCTACCGAAGCTTGTATTATTTTTGTTTGCTGGTTTAATGAGCGGATTATCCTATGTTCTCAGAAAGATGCCAGTCAAAGAAGAGATTAAAGAGGAAAAACCTTCGACAACTCAGGGTGTGGAGACCGTGATGCCTCTTGTAACCGTCGATCCTATGGAGATAGAAATAGGATATGGATTGATACCGATTGTAGATAAATCCCAGGGGGGAGAATTATTTGAAAGGATCACAATGCTTAGAAGACAGATAGCTCAGGAGTTAGGAATCATAGTACCACCGATCAGGATAAGGGACAATATACAGTTGAGACCTAATAGTTATATAATAAAGGTAAGAGGAATAGAGGTAGCTAAAGGCGAAGTTATGCCTGGTTATGTAATGGTATTAAATCCAGAAGGGCTAAATATAGACGGAATAGAAACTAAAGAGCCCATATTTGGATTACCTGCAAAGTGGGTTCCTCTGGAGGCCAGAGAACTTGTAGAAGGTAAAGGGTATACGGTTATAGACAGTTCGGGGGTGATAGCAACTCACCTAACCGAGATAATAAAGAGGTACGCTGATGAGCTCCTTACAAGGCAGGATGTTCAGAGACTTCTGGATGCGATAAGGCAGGATTATCCTGCAGTCGTTGATGATGCTCTTAGTCAAATGACTTTGGGAGAAATCCAGAGAGTACTTCAGGCACTACTTAGAGAAAGAGTTCCATTGAGGGATCTGGTATCTATTCTCGAGACAGCATCGGATACTGCCAGAATAAATAAAGATATAGAGATAATACTCCAGAAGGTAAGAGAGAGATTGGGAAGGATGATAAGTAGAGAGCTGGCTACTCCAGATGGAGTGCTTCCTGTCATACTGATAGAACCTAAGACAGAAGAGAAATTGATGTCGAATCTATTTAAAACAGATCAGGGGACAGTCCTATCTATAGACCCTGACTCCTGGCAGAAACTTATAGGTAAGCTTTCTATCTTAATAGATGAGGGAATAAAGAGGGGATTCCAGCCTGTTATAGTTACCTCATCACAGCTCAGACTTCCACTTAAACGACTCTTAGATAGAGCTATTCCTCAGGTGTTTGTTTTATCGTATAATGAGATAGACAATACATTAAATATAGAAAATATTGGGATAATATCACTATGATAATAAAAAAGTTCTATGGTAGAACAGTTGAAGAGGCAATAAAGAATGTAAAGGAAAATTTAGGGGAAGACGCATCCTTACTCCTTGTACAAAAGGTAAAGAAAAAGGGACTACTCGGTTTCTTTGGAGCCACAGAGATAGAAGTAACCGCAGCTAAAGATATCTCATTTGAAGTACAAGAAAGGGTTACTACCTCTTATAAAGGAGACATCGGTATAGATCCTCCTGCCCTCTCTAAGATTAAGAGGCTCCTTACAGAAGAGGAAGTAGATAATGACATAATAAGTACCGTAATCTCAAGTTATATAGAAGCCACAGGAGGAAATCAAATAAAGTTAAAAGAGCTAGATACGAATATCCTGATTTCTATTATAAAGGGACTTATAAAGACAGATAGGAATCAGAATTATACTGGTAAGACCAGAGCTATTTTTATAGGGCCACCTGGTGTAGGAAAGACTACCACTATACTAAAGTTGGCGTCATACTATTCGGCAGAAGAAAACAAAAATGTAGCCATTATTAGTACAGATATATACAGGAGTGGAGCTATAGAACAGCTCAAGATATATGGTAAAATATTAAATATACCGGTAGAAACAGTGTTCAACGTAAGAGAATTTGAGAAAGTGATTCATAAGTTCAAATCTATGGACATAGTCTTTATAGATAGTGCTGGGCGAAGTAAGAGGGATAAAGAGTATGTAGAACTATTGAGAAAGTTTATATATACCATACCCATCCAGGGGCTTAAGATATATCTAGTTATAAGTGCTACTGATAATTTTACATACATAAAAGAGATATATGATAATTATAAGATTCTATATCCAAACTCTCTTATTATAAGTAAACTGGATGAGGCAGTAACCTTGGGAAACCTGGTAAATTTACCAGTATATACCAACTTACCTATAGGTTATATAACGGATGGGCAAAATATACCTGGAAACATAGAATTAGCAAAGAGTGAGAAGCTCGCTGAACTTATAGTAAAAAGGAATGTGATCTCAGAATGAGTAGCGAGGCAAGGATCTTTTCGGTCTTAAGTGGTAAAGGTGGGACGGGAAAGACTAACATATGCGTAAATCTAGGGGTAGCAATACAAAGATTAGGGAGAAGGGTATTGATAATAGATGGAGATTTAGGCCTTGCTAATGTAGAGGTGATACTGGGGCTAACCCCCAAATATACGCTTTATGATGCTCTTTACAGGAATGTTGACCTGGAATCTGTTGTAACCTATGGCCCGGAGGGGATACTTATAATTCCTGGAGGCTCTGGAGCTTTAGAACTATCGAAGATAGACCCCTATAGACAGGAGATACTTATAGAGAAGCTGATAAAACTGGGAAGTAATGTAGATTATGTCTTTATAGATGGAGGAGCAGGGATACATCAAGATGTCCTGTCATTTGCATCTGGTAGTGACGAGATTCTATTAGTTATGACACCAGAACCAACAGCTTTAGCTGATGCTTATACACTTATAAAAGCCATTAGCTTATCTGGGGCAAAAAAAGATATAAAGGTTATAGTGAACAGAGTAAAAGACTCTGGGGAGGGAGAAGATACTGCCAACAGACTAAATATTCTACTGGAGAGATTTTTGAGATTTTCTGTTACTTATTTAGGCAGTATTCCTGATGACGTATGGGTAGAGAGAGCAGTAAAAGAACAGATGCTTTTTGTGACCAGATACCCATTTTCAAAGGCTGCTAGAGCGGTAAGTGACATTGCATTAAAGTTAACTGGATCGGAGAGAAAAGGGGTAGGATTTAGGGGATTCTTCCGTAATATATTAGAAAAGGTAAGTATAAAGTGAAGCATAAGGCTTTTGTGCCAAATAAAAAGGTCTTTATAAGAGTAACAGAGGGTGAATATCAGGGAAGTTATAATAGTAGGATAGAAGAGATAAGTGATGATAAGATGGTATTAGCTTTGCCATTTATAGGAACAGTACCTATCCCTGTAAGGTTGGGAGAAAGGATATTTGTTTATTCTGCCACCAGCGATGCGGTCTACAGAGTATCTGGAGAAATTATTAAAAGACAGCTAGAACCTCTCCCACTGTTGCATATAGTAATATCTGGAGATGTGGTGAGAGTCCAAAGGAGAAACTATGTAAGAGTTCCGATACTCCTCAATGTAACTTACAAGTTAAAAGATGGCGAAGCTGTGTATAATACCTATACAAAAGATATAAGTGGTGGGGGAGCAAAGATAGTCCTTCCTGAATACTTAAGAATCCGTGATGTGATTCAGATGAGAATAGAATTACCTTTTCCTGAATCTCCAATTGACTGTGAAGGGGAGATCGTCTGGATAGATAAAGAAGAGAGGATGTCAGGTACCAGATCAGAAGAAATCATATGTGCTGGAGTAAAATTTACACTGATAGATGAGAAGGAAAGGGAAAGACTTATAAGGTTTCTTTTTAACTATCAGAGAAATTTGATAAAGAAAGGATGGAAAAGTGATTAGGGTTTTGATAGTTGATGATTCGGCACTGATAAGAAGGGTATTAAAGGACGCTTTAGAACAGAATCCTGACATAAAAGTTATAGGAATGGCAGAAAACGGTAAAGACGCTTTAGAAAAACTAAAAGCTCTAGATCCTGATGTTATAACGCTAGATGTAGAAATGCCTGTTATGAATGGACTGGAGACTCTAAAAAATATAATGCGTCTAAGACAAATACCTGTCATTATGGTAAGTGCATTAACCACCAAAGAGGCAGAGGTAACTATAGAAGCCCTGATGAATGGTGCAGTAGACTTTGTGACTAAACCCAAAAATCTCCTTGGAGATTTTGACTCTTTTGTTAAAGACCTGCAGCTAAAGGTGGTTAATGCTGTGAAATCAAAAAGCAGATATATAAAGCCTGTCGAAAGTCAAAGTAGAGGTGTAAAATCTCCTGGTAGAGGTTCAAAGAAATTGGTGATTATCGGATCTAGTACTGGTGGACCACAGACCCTTTATCAAATAATGTCAAGATTAAATCTTCTTGAGGATACATCAATCATAATAGTGCAGCATATGCCTCCTGGATTTACAAGGTCTTTGGCAGAAAGACTCGATAGCGCTTCCAGATTTATGGTAAAAGAGGCAGAAAATGGAGAATCTCTTAAAAGTGGAGTAGCCTATGTAGCTCCTGGTGGATATCATCTGGTTGTAAATGGGAATATCCTTACCCTTACTAATGATCCGCCTGTCTTTGGAGTTAGACCATCGGTAGACGTAGCTATGCTATCTGCTGTTAAGAATTTCAAGAGTAACATTGTGGGAGTAATACTTACAGGAATGGGGGTTGATGGCGCCAGAGGAATGGAGGAGATAAAGAGAAGCGGGGGAAAGACTATAGCCCAAGATGAGAAGAGCTGTGTCGTTTTTGGAATGCCTAAAGCGGCAATAGAGAGAGGAGTGGTCGACAGTATAGTGGACTTGGACCAAATTCCGGTGGAAATAGAAAGGATGGTTTCGGAACTGTGAGTCTATTGGTAGACGATTATACACTTTTTAAAAGAAAGATAAAGGAACTACTTGGTTTAGATCTGGATGGCTATAAAGATGATCAGATAAAGCGCAGGATCAAAGTTCTTATGGATAGAGTAGGGGCTAAAGACTTTTTAACTTTTTATAAAGCCATAGAGAAGGATCCAAAACTGAAGAAGGATTTCATAGATAAAGTTACCATAAACGTCTCTGAATTCTTTAGAAACATAGATCAATTTGAGATCCTAAAAAACAAGATCATCCCCTACCTAAGAGATAGATTTGGAGCCTTAAATATCTGGAGTGCTGGTTGTTCTTACGGAAATGAGCCATACTCTGTAGCCATAATACTGAACGAGTTAAAGATAAAGAATTTCAGCCTGTTGGCTACAGACATAGATGAAGAGGCTTTAAAGAAGGCTAGAGAAGGTGTGTATAGAATAGATGAGTTAAAAAATGTATCCAGCGAAAGATTATCTAAGTATTTTATTAGAGTAGACGAAGAGTATTATAAAGTGGTAGATAATATACGTACTTCGGTTAAGTTTAATCGGCTAGATCTCCTGAAAGATCAATATCCAAAAGGGATGCATCTTATACTCTGCCGTAATGTTATAATATACTTTACTCAGGAGGCAAAGGAATATGTCTTCAAAAATATATCCGAAAGTCTTAAAGAAGATGGGATACTATTTTTAGGAAATACCGAAAGGATATTTGATCCCCAGAGATATAAATTGAAGCCAGTAGATCTATTCTTCTATAAGAAGGTGGTGTGACATTATGGATTATAGAGAATATTTGCCCGTTTTTCTGGATGAATCTAGGGAAAACCTGGTACAGCTGAATAAGCTACTATTAGAGTTAGAGAAGACACCGGAGAATAAAGAATTATTAAACGAGATATTCAGGATAGCCCATACAATAAAGGGTATGTCCGCTACTATGGGTTTCAATAATATAGCAACATTAACTCACAATATGGAGAATATACTAGATGATCTTAGAAAGGACAAAATTAAGGCAAGTAAAAGTATTGTTGACCTACTCTTTTTTAGCTTTGATGCCTTAGAGAAAGGTTTAGAACTGATATCAAGTTCTGGTACAGATGATTCTCCCTTAGTCAAAGAGGCAATAGAGAGATTTTCCAGTATAGGTGAAAACTTAGAGGTTCCTAATCAAGGTAGAGAGACAAATTTGAAGGATATCTCTTTAGATCAGTATAATATGGCAGTAATAAGAGAGGCTGTACAGAAGGGGTTTAATGTCTATAGGATATATGTGAGGTTAAGGGAAGGGACAGTCCTTAAATCTGTAAGGGCTTATATGGTATTTAAGGTCCTAGAAGAGAAAGGAGAGATTATTCACTCCGAACCTTCTGCCACAGATCTAGAAAATGAAAGGTTTGAACTGGACTTTACAGTGGTATTTGTAACAAAAGAAAATGCAAATACCATAAAAGATTCAATAATGCAGATAGCAGAGATAGATAACGTTGAAGTATTGCCGATAAACTTAGGGGAACCAGTCGAAGAGAAAAAGGAAGAGGTCATAATTAAACAACAGGAAGCTCCAGTAGAAAAGGAAGGAATAAAGGCTTTATCTAGAATGGGGCAAACCATACGAATAGATGTGGAAAGGTTAGATGAACTTATGAACCTGGTAGGGGAGCTAGTCATACAGAGAACTCGATTAGCCCAGATAAAAGAATTAGGTAATGCCACCGATGAACTGGCTAGAATAACGAACGAACTGCAAAATCTTGTAATGAAAGTAAGAATGGTTCCAATAGAGCAGGTGTTTAACAGATTTCCAAGGATGGTTAGAGACCTCTCCCAAGAATCTAATAAGAAGGTACGGCTTGAGATATACGGTGCTGATACTGAACTGGATAAAACTGTTGTTGATGCAATGGGAGATCCTCTTATGCATCTAATAAGAAACGCTATAGACCATGGTATAGAGACACCGGAAGAAAGGATTAAGCTGGGAAAACCGGAGGAAGGAGTAATAAAGTTACTAGCTTACCATGAAGGTAATAATATATACATAGAAGTGGAAGATGATGGATCAGGAATAAATATAGAGAAGGTTAAGAGAAAGGCGATAGAGAAGGGCATCTTATCTGAAGAAACGCTCAACAGGATGAGTGAGGAGGACATCTATAATCTACTCTTTATTCCAGGATTTAGCACGTCGGACAAGGTCACGGATATTTCTGGGAGAGGGGTAGGGATGGATGTGGTAAAAAGGAGGGTAGAAGAACTAAATGGCACTATAAAGATAGAAAGTAAACCTGGCAAAGGGACTAAGGTAATTATAAGGCTACCCCTTACTCTAGCAATAATTCAGTCATTGTTGGTGAAGGTCAGCGATGAAGTCTATGCGATACCTCTAAGTAATATAGAGGAGATAGTAAAGCTGGAGGAGTCTGAGATAAAGACAGTAAAAAACGCAGAAGTATTATATTCAAGGGGAAGAGTTATCCCTCTGTACAGATTATCAAATGTATTAGGACTTCCAGATAGGAATAGATGTAACTTTGCAGTCATAGTAAGGACCGGAGGTAGACAGATGAGTATAGCAGTAGATGATCTAGTCGGCGAAGAAGAGATAGTAATAAAGTCGATAGATAAGATGGTAAATCTGAACAAGAACTTTGTAGGTGCCACTATCCTTGGTAATGGGAAGGTTGCTTTAATACTAGATGTGAACACACTGGCAAGCGCATAAGGAGGAGATATGAAATTAGATTCTATGCATTTAGATATTTTGAAAGAGCTGGGAAATATTGGAGCTGGAAATGCTGCTACTAGTCTTTCACAGCTTCTCAATCAGCGGGTAGATATGAGTGTGCCCGATGTAAAGCTGTTAAAATTGAGAGATGTACCATATCTACTTGGAGGGCCTGAGATTCCTGTTATTGGGATAACGGTCCTTGTAGAAGGGGATGGAGAAGGGCAGATCTTGCTTCTATTTACTAAAGAAAGCTCAGAAAGACTTGTAAAAAATATTGTAGCGGGCTTTCCTCAGAATGCGATAAATGAGGAGATGAAGATCTCAGTATTATTAGAAGTTGGTAACATTGTGAGCTCTACGTTCTTAAATGCCCTCGCTAGCTTTACCAATATGAAGCTATTACCTACAGTCCCAGCAAGTGCTAGCGATATGGCAGGAGCACTTCTCGATACTGTACTTGCTATAGAGGCAACAGAAGATGATACTATCATTACTGTGGTTACTGATTTTATAGTCCAGGGAGAGATGATAGAGGGTTATTTGGTGTTCGTTCCTAACCCTTTATCCTTAAGAAAGATATTTAGCTCTTTAGGAGTAAATATGTAGAGATGGAAAGGGTAGTGGTAGGAATTGGAGAATGGTCTGTCTTAAAATCAAATGGGGTATTGGTATGCCTAGGTTTAGGGTCCTGTGTAGGTATAGCCCTTTACGATTCTGCTAAAAAGATAGGTGGCTTGGTCCATATACTGCTACCTATACCTCAGAATAATGATAATACTAATCCCACTAAATTTGCCAGTACAGGTATCCCCTTTCTTTTAGAAGAGATGCTCAGATTGGGTGCAAGCAGACAATCCATAGTTGCTAAGATAGCAGGGGGAAGTCAGATGTTTAGTATAAAGGGCAGGGAAGATAAGATAAATATAGGGGCAAGGAATGCTGAAGTAACTAAGAATACTCTCAAAAGTCTAGGAATCCCTATAGTGGGAGAAGATGTTGGTGGAAACTTTGGACGTACTATGGAGTTTTTTGTGTCTAACGGTATAGTAAAAGTAAAGGCTATAGGAAGAGGAGAAAAAGAGATCTGATATGAAACTTACTGGAAGGGAGAGAGAGGAATTTGCCCTGAGGTATCTCCCTTTAGTAAAATATGTGGTCAGCCGATTTTATATAAAGGAGACTACTACTATAAGTAAAGAAGACCTATTCCACTGGGGAATAGTTGGCTTAATGGAAGCGATAGATCGATTTGATGAAAAAAGAGGAGTTAGATTTGAAGTATATGCTATAAAGAGAATAGAGGGAGCAATAAAGGATGCATTGAGGAGAGAGGATATACTTACTAGAGCACAGAGGGAGAAGTACAGACAACTTATAGAAGTAATTGACGATATGGAGGAAGGAGAGCTTGATGAAAAGAACATTGCAGATAGACTTGGAGTGGATCTTGTGACATACTGGGAATTATTGGAAGATGTCAATCCTGTAATAGTTTCCTCAGTAGAAGAATTACTGGAAGGAAAAGGCTTTGAGATACCTGACAGTAGGGAATTGATAGAGGATAGAGTAGAAAATGAAGAGCTCTTAGACGCCTTGGGTAAAGCCATAAAAAAGTTGAGCGATAGAGAGAGACATATACTGAGTCTATATTACTATGAAGGCCTAAATCTAAAGCAGATCGGGACAATATTAGGTATTACAGAGTCTAGAGTATCTCAACTGCATGCTCAGATCATATTAAAACTGAGAAGGATGATGAAGGGTGAGTGGGAGTAAGGAAGAGAGAATAAGAATAAGAGTAACTCCTGATAAGCTAAAAGCATATATCAGTATATCTTCTTTGGAAGAGGGTGAAGTCATAACCGAAGAGGATATTAGAAGAATACTGGATAAAGCAGGAATAAAGTTCGGGATAAAAGAGGATGTAATACGTTCTATAGTTGAACTTCAGAATGTTGAAGATATTCTTATAGCTGAAGGGATACCTCCCGAGAACGGTAGAGATGCAGAGTTAAAATATCTGGTATCTCTGGGGAAGAAAGAATTAATTCCAAAGGAAAATCCGGATGGAACCGTAGATTTTAGAGAGATTGGCTTTGTAGAAAACATAAAGAGGGGAGACATCTTAGTAGAAAAGATTCCTCCTACCGAAGGGAAACCTGGAATAAGCGTATATGGAGATCCTATCCCCCCTAAAAAGGGCAGGGATGTAAGACTTCCAAAGGGGAAAAATACGGAGGTTTCAGAAGATGGATTAAAATTGATAGCTAGTATATCTGGTACCCCTACAGTAGCAGATGGCAATGTAGCAATATCTTCCATATTGGAGATCCAGAAAGACGTGGATTTTTCTACTGGAAACATTGATTTTATCGGTAGTGTCTTGGTTAGAGGGACTATAAGAAGTCACTTTACTGTTAGATGTGAACATAATCTAGAGGTCTGGGAAGATATAGAGAATGCCGATGTAGAGGTTGGAAAGAATCTTATAGTGAGAAGAGGTATATATGGTGAGCCAGGGAGAAAGATTGTTGTAAATGGAAATTTAATAGCTAAAACCATCAGAAATGCTGAAGTAGAAGTCCACGGAGATATTCTAGTAGAACAGGCTATATTAGATAGTAATATAAAGTGTGGAGGAAGCATCAGAGTAAGTTCAAATAAAGGTGTAATATCAGGTGGAAGCATATGGGCTCTTAAATCGATATATACATCTCAGCTTGGTTCTCCTTTTGGGACCAAGACCCTTGTAATAGTTGGAAAAGAACCGTGGAAGTCAGAAGAGTTGGATAAATTTATAAGAGAAAAAGAAGATATAAAAAAGAAACTGGAAGAGGTAAGTACCAACATAAAATATATGCTCGGTTATGGGAGAGAGGAAAATTTGCCTGAAGCAAGGCGTATCCAACTTAATAGACTTAGAGAGATTCAAAGGCTTCTAATTGAGCAACTCAATCTAAGAGATGCCAGAATTAAAGAATTAGCCAATGAGGTCTTGTATCTAGTAAAAGAGGCAAGGGTACAAGTTACAGGTAGTATATATCCGGGTGTCAGGATACTGATTGGAGACGAAAGCTATACGGTAGATAGTGAGTTACAGAGAGTTTATTTTATACATACTGAGGGAGGAGTCGAGTTTAGAGTAATATGAGGACCGGAGATATACAGCCATTGATTGTGAGGACACAGGAGTTTGAGAAGATCAAAGAGGTTCAAAGACAAACTACCGAGACTATTCAGAGGCAGTTTCAGTTATACTTTAAACAGGTAACCGAACAACGCCAGAATGAAGTAGCGTCATTTAAAGAAAGTAATAAAGCAAAGAGTATCAATGAAAATGAAGAAAGAAAGAATTTAAAAAGAGAAAACTATAAGAAGCAGAGTAAGTCCAAAGGTGAACCGGAAGATATTCGTCAACCCGGATTAGGAGAAAATATAGATATCAAAATATAGGAGGGTAAAAATGCGTCTATTAGGAGAAATAATTCAACTACCGATTTTAAGCCATTCTGGCAGTTATTTAGGGTCAGTAGAAGATATAGTTTTAGATAATAAAAAACTCTCTGGGATAGGCTTTCTGGTCAGAGATAAAGACTGGTATATGGGAATGAAATTCATATCTAAGAATGATATAAAGGTAATAGGTAAAAATGCTATCATAACTACCAATGACTCACTCAAGGCTGTAGCTGAACTGCCAGATATACTTGAATTTCTAGCAGACAGGATAGAGTGGAGAGGGCTTCCTGTGTACTCTATAAATGGGGAGATCCTTGGTAAGGCTGAAGAGCTCTTTATAAACGAAGATACTTTAGATATAGACGGGATAAAATTACAGGAGCAGGATTATGTGATATCTAGAGACAATCTGATGGCACTAGGTCCATCTGCAATTTTAGTAGATATCAAAGGAGAAGGTATTCATAAAGAAAAAACATCGGTTCAGGAGAGCCGTTCTTACGAAGAAAAAGGATTTGAAGCAAAGCAGAATGCATTTTTGCTAGGGAAGAGATTAATAAGAGACATTGTAACTGATGATGGAACATTAATTGCCTCTAAGGGAGATACTGTAACTATACAGATTATTAACAGGATGAGAAGCCTTAACAGGATTCAGGAGTTGATAAACTCTATAGAGCAATAGTTATGGAAAATGGATTACTCGGCTATATAACTACAAGAGTCTTTGAAGGTCCTACTTATATGGGGGGAATATTAATTATTGACAAGAAGGGGATACCTGCAGAGTTCAAATATGTAGAACCAATAAGACCATCAAAGTTACAGACACTCTTGTATGGAAATACCATAGACAGGTATATCCGCATAGAGAGTGTTGGTATTCCTTTAGTAGATGCGGTTGAACATAAGCCTGTTGTTCTCTTTGTGAGAGAGGAACCTTTTTTAGAAGAGTCTAGGTGGAATTTTCCTATCTTATCTATAAGTAGATACAAGGGGGGAGAAGTTCTATCTACTTTAGGAGAATTTAAAGAGTTGGAGAACAGAGAGTATATCATTAGTATAGATTCGAGTCTTCCAATACGGGTGAGGATAGACAGAAAGTATAGGGAAAGATTTCAAGAGTTGATCCCTATTTTGATAGAGATAGGGCAGAATTTTGACATTATGGAACCATTTTCTAGGCTGGAAGAGGCTATAAGATTCATATGGAGGGAGCAGAGAAAATCCTAGAAGAGATATATAGGACTCTAGGGCTTACACTTACTCCAAAAGTGATAGATGTACCAATAGAAAGAATAGAGGTAAGATCTTTAGACCTGACCTTAGATATAAGATTTTCTAATTACGAGCTAGAGCGGATATCTGGAAAAATAGTCGATGTTCCTATACTTCCAACAGTGGATGAGAGATTGAGGGGTAAAATAATTAGTATTCTTCCGGTATTTACTGTCAATATAAAAACAGATTCAGAAGTTATAAATGATGTATTTATCAGAAAGAGTCCTATCCTATGGAGAGATATTCCCAATGAGTTAAAAATAAAATTACTGGCGGAGATAAAGACAAGGTGGTCTGAAAACTACTCAGAAGGGATAGAGATTATAGGAATATATGAAGATATCCCCATAGGAAGGATAAAGACCATAAAAGTAGATGAAAGAACGGGGGTTTTGTCTTTTAATCTAAAAAAAGAATTTACCGATGAAAAAAGGACAAATCTTTTAGTATTCAAATTTCTGAACGATAATGTTCTAAGGTCAATAGCTTTCTAGGTCTACAAGGGGGAGAGAAGCATCGTCAAGATTCTCCCACTTCCCACATCTTCCACCCAGTCTTGCCACCAGTTTACCCTCTATAAATATGTTTGTAATCTCACAGAGATTGGAACATCCTCTGCATTCGAAGCCTCTGGTTATAATGTTCTGCTCTGCAATCTCAAAGCCTTTGAACTTAGTCTTCTTTATATTGGCTTCCTGAGCCAATAAGCCAGCACCTATAGCCCCCATAAGGGCAAAATATGGCGGGACAATGACTTCTGTTCCTAGCGCCTTTTCAAATGCCACCTTTATCCCTCTATTGGCAGCCACCCCTCCCTGAAATAGTATTGGGGGTAATATCTCTTTGCCCCTACCGACATTGCTTAGGTAATTCCTTACCAGTGCTTCGCATAGACCAAACAGTATGTCCTCTTTTCTATGCCCCAGTTGCTGTTTATGTATCATATCGGATTCTGCAAAGACGGTACATCTCCCGGCTATTCTTACCGGATTGGTGGACTTCAAAGCCACCTCTCCAAATTCTTCTATAGGTATTCCAAGCCTCTGTGCCTGATGATCAAGGAAAGAACCTGTTCCTGCAGCGCATACAGAATTCATAGCGAAGTCAACAACAACTCCATCTCTTATAATTATGATCTTTGAATCCTGTCCGCCTATCTCTATTATCGTCTGTACCTTAGGATTATAATGTAAGCCTGCAACAGCATGGGCAGTAATCTCGTTCTTTATCACATCTGCCCCAACTATAGCCCCTATTAAAAATCTAGCACTTCCAGTGACACCCACCCCATCTATCTCTAGGTCTCTTCCAAATTGGGACTTTATTCTAAAAAAACCGTCTCTAACCGCCTTTATAGGGTCTCCACCAGTTCTAAGATAAAGACCGACTGTCAGATTTCCATACTCATCTATGATTGCGATATCAGTACTTACAGAACCGACATCTATCCCTAAAAATCTCTTCATACTACCTTCCTCCGACTCTTCTTGGTTTTTAACATATCCACAAAGGCTTCAATTCTAGTATTTATACCGGCTAATCCTGTCTGTTCATCTATCGAGAGAGTCAACACAGGTATATTGTAGTCTCTACTTACCCTTTCCAGTACTCCCTCTGCTACTACTTCCGGCATACATGTAAACGGTAAAAGATGGATCACCCCATCAAATCCTTTTTCAGCAAATTCTATAGTATGCGCTATCGTCCGTTGTCCTTCTCCCCCAACAGAACGTCTTATATAAGGAAGAGCTACCCTCGTCCTCCTATTGATGTCTCCACTTCTGAAAAGAGGGAAATATATCCTGACTATTTCTTCTATATAAAAGGCATTCTCTGCCCATACACCAAGATCCCCTAATCTTTTTGCTATTTCAAAATTGGTAAAGTGGTCTAGTACTACATAAAATTCTCCCACTATCCCTATCTTTACAAGATCCTCTAGATTATTCTTGTCTATAATACTATTGATCTCCTCCCTATACTCCACAAGAACCTGCTTCACCTGGGAGATACTTTCTGCCTGATCTAATCTTTTATGTGTCTCCTGGACAACCTTATCTACCTCACCCTTGTATCTCTCGAATGGTCTTGCCCTTCTTGAGAGCTTCTCTATCTCATCGATAGCTAATATCTTTTTCCATGCAAGCTGAAGAGCTTTTATCACCCTGATTGGACTATTTCTACCTACAAGCCTCCTTATACTCTTAAGGAGGTTCCCCCATCCATTAGATAGGTCTAGGATGATCCAATCTACATTATATCCCAAGTCCTTGAGGATACGCCTCTGTACCTCCGCATAATACCCAAAACGACAGGGTCCTATACCCCCTAACATAAGAATGGTGTCAGCACCCTCTTCTATGGCTTCTATGTAATTACCCAGAGTAATCTTCAAGGGGAGACAGGCAAACTCAGGGGCATATTTCACACCAATAGATAGTGTTTTGTTTGTAGATGGAGGGGGTGGCACTATCGTATGTCCTAAATCTCTAAGCATAGACTCGATGGCTATCCTGGCATCACCAAACGGAGGATAGGTTATTTTCATACTGTTTCCTCCTAGCCAACATATCAACAAAGGCTTCAAGTCTGGTAATAAGGCCAAGTTCACTCGAGTGTTCGTCAATGGTGACCGTTACCTCAGGAAAATTGATAGGCTTAGTCAGGTCTCTTTCTATAAGCTCTCTAATAAGAGAATCTGGCCCACATCCAAAGGCCACAACCATAATGATACCGTCTACCAGATTCCTCTTTATAAAGTATCTTGCAGTACCGTAGAGCTCTCTTCCAAATGTCCAGAACAATCTTTTGGGAAGGACATCTGCCTCTTTTAGTATATCTCTCCAATCTACCATCTCCATAGAGAGGACCCTTACCCCAAGACGACTCAGTATCCCTATCATCCCACCACTAATAAATTCGTCATATATCTCATAACAATGTCCTACAATACCTATCTTCAATTTGAGGTTATCTTTTCTAAAATTTCTATTATCTAAGATCTCAAGAGGCGTTATCCCCATTTTTAACCTCTCATTGTATGACCTGAGAGCCCTTAGACCTTCGACATATGCCTTTATAATCTTTGTACTGCTTTTTGTAAAAAACCTGCCTAGTTCAAAGAAGCCTCTAATAAATCCTGTTCTGAAGTTTCTCTTATCTATAATCGGATCAATGATTGGTGGAATTTTTAAACCTGCATTTCTTATCATATCAGGTATTCCTATAAATTTAGGACACATATAGGTGTGATATTCCAGACCTACTATTCTAGGTATAAAGATAAGATCGACCTTCTCTTTTAGATCCAGTACATGACCATAGACCAGCTTTATAGGTAGACAGGCTTCACTGACAGACGTCTCTACTGACGTATCTACTATCTCTTTATTTGTTATAGAAGATGGGACCACCTCTAAGCCTAGGTTCTCGAAAAAAGCCTTCCACATTGGATAATATCTGTAAAACAGTAATACTCTAGGTATTCCAATCTTCATGGGATCAGTACCTTAGCCTGAGCAGTATTAGAGGAATCATTCACATCGGTGAAGAGTAAACTTATAAGCTTATTTGTCTCCTCTAAATCTGGATACCAGTAACCATTTTTACTGACTGAACCAGGTAGCGTGGTAGTTTTTAATTGAATACTGCCTTTCTCACGGACAAAGAATGTGGCTAGACTTATCATATCTGATACTGGAAGATTTGTATGCACATATTTTGATAGATCCTGGATCAACATTGGAAGCTTAACTATAATATTTGGCTTTGTTATCTGCGATAGAAGTGCATAGAGAAATTTTTGCTGCCTTTCGATTCTTCCTATATCACCTAATGGATCATGCCTGAACCTAACATATCCCTCTGCCTGTACTCCATTTAGACGCTGGTATCCCTTCTTTAGATCTATGTATAACTTGCCCCAACTATCCTTATACTTCATATCTTTTTCTACATAGATATCTACCCCACCTATTGCATCTACTATCCTTTTAAAGGCATCTGGATCAAGGAGTACATAATAGTCTATTTTTATCCCCAAAAGGTCCTCTATAACCTTTGTAGCTAAAGGTACTCCACCTATATGATAGGCAGCATTTATCTTGTTCTCCCCATATCCGGGTATATTTACCAGTGTGTCTCTTGGGATAGAGATACCGTTTATTTCCTTATTCTTACAGTTAACATGAAAGACTATAATTGTATCTGTCCTTCCGCTATCCAGACGCCTACCTCTATTATCATAGTCATAATCTCTTCCCAAAAGTACTATATTAAAGGAGGATGGTCCATAAAAGATTCTTTGAGTAAAGGTTACTATCTCTGAAGGATTATGCAATATATCATTTATCGTCTTTCCACTCTTATAGTAGAGAAATAACCATCCTCCTGCTATAGTGCTAGCACATACAAGTACTACTATAAAAAGAAATATAAGAAGTCTCCTCTTTAACATACTGAAATTAAGCTTCTTCTTTCTCCTTTTCTTTCTTGCTGGCAGATATTATCTCTTCTGCTATCTTCGACGGGACCACATCGTAATGAGAAAACTCCACCTTGTATTTACCTCTTCCTTGAGTTATAGACTTGAGGTCTATAGAGTACCTGAGTATCTCTGCCATAGGTACATGAGCCTTTATAACCTGATACTTACCCTGTGGTTCCATTCCAATAATCTTAGCCCTCTTACTGTTCAGGTCAGCTATACAATCCCCCATAAACTCCTCAGGAACCATAACCTCAAGATACATAATAGGTTCAAGTAAGACGGGATTAGCTTCAGCCGCTCCTTTCTTTAACGCCATAGAACCAGCTATTTTAAAAGCCATATCGGATGAATCTACCGGATGGTAAGAACCGTCAACCAGAGAAATTCTTATATCAACCAGTGGGTAACCTGCTAATACTCCCTCTTCCATAGCTTCCTTTATTCCCTTTTCTACGGAAGGTATGTAGTTTTTGGGTATAGCTCCACCGAATATCTTATCTATAAACTCATAACCTCCACCTCTGGGAAGTGGTTCTATCTCTATCCAGCAGTCTCCATACTGTCCTCTTCCACCAGTCTGACGCTTATATTTACCCTGCACCTTTACTTTTGTAGTTATAGTCTCTCTATAAGGAATCTTGGGTAGTTCAGTGTCCACATCAACTCCAAACTTTCTCTTGAGTCTCTCAAGTATCACTTCTATATGGAGGTCTCCAAGCCCAGAAACTATAGTCTGATGTGTCTCTGTATTGTAGTAGCTTATAAATGTCGGATCTTCCTCCTGCAGTCTACTCAGGGCATTACTGAGCTTTTCTTCGTCCCCCTTTGACTTTGGTATCACCGCGACCGAATACTGGGGATGAGGGAAGTTGATAGGAGCATACTTCACAGGATAGGTCTTATCGCACAAGGTATCTGATGTTCCTACAGACTGAATCTTCGCAACCACACCGATATCTCCAGTTATTATCTCTCCTGTCGGCTCTTGAGCTTTTCCTTTGGGAAAAGCCAGATGCCCAATCTTTTCTTCTACTCCCTTATTTATATTTAGTAGAGTTATATCAGATTTTAATGTACCTGTACAGACCTTGAACAATGCCAGTTTACCAACAAATGGGTCAGCGGTAGTTTTAAAGACAAAGATAGATGTTGGTTTAGAAGGATCAGGTTTCGATAGAGTAACAGAACCATCTTCGTTTAATATCTCTACTTTGCCTTCCTCTGGGGAAGGTAGAAGATCCTTGATTGTATCTAAAAGCTGGTGTACGCCTATATTTTTAACTGCAGAACCACAGAGGAGAGGAAATGCTTTGCCGTCCTTTATAGCATTCTTCATCCCCTTTAGTATCTCTTCATTTGAAATAGTTTCTCCCTCTAGATACTTTTGAAGTAGCTCATCGTCATTCTCTACTACGGCTTCTATGAGATGTTCTCTCAACTCTTCTACTCTACTCTCGTACTCTGCTGGTAGGGGAACCTCCTGATAATTACCTCCAGAAAATTTATAAGCCTTTTTGCTCAGAACATCTATTATTCCAGAAAAATTAGCCTGTTCACCAAGAGGAAGCTGGAGTGCAAAGATCTTATTGGATAACTTCTCTCTTAATTCATTATATACCTTTAAAAAATTAGCACCTTCCCTATCCAGTCTGTTTATGAATACTATCCTAGGCTTACCCTGTTCCTCCAGTATATCCCAGAGAATTTCTGTATTTACCTGAACCCCTGAGGAAGCACATACAAGCATCACTGCACTTTCTGCAACTTTAATTCCAGATAAGACATCTCCGATAAAGTCAGAATATCCAGGGGTATCTATTATATTTATCTTACAATCCTTCCATAAGATGGGGAAGACCTTTAACATAATAGTAGTCTTCCTTTTTATCTCTTCTGGTTCAGAATCAACATTACTATTTCCCGCATCGACACTTCCCAATCTGTCTACCAATTTAGCATCAAATAATACTGCATCAGCAAGAGATGTCTTACCAACTCCACCATGGGAGAGTAAAACTACATTCCTAATCATTCCCGTTTCCAATTTCATCTGCTCCCCTCCAATACCATATAGTAGATATTATCTTGAGATTTTAACTGCTAATATTAATATTAGCATATAACATCAAAAGATTACAAATTCCTAGCTTACAAGAAACACTTATCCAGCACTTAACCCTGCGACTCGTCTTCTCTGATCTTTAAAGAGTCGCTGTATAACTCAAAATTCTTATCCAAGACTCTAAACAGGGCTGAAACCACTTTTGGATCTAGCTGAGTCCCTGCGCTTTTTAATAACTCCTCTTTAGCATCTTCTATTCCTCTCCTTTTCGAGTATGGTCTATCGGTAGTTATGGCATCGAAGGTATCTGCACAAGCTATTATACGGCTTTCTAACGGAATTTTCTCCTCCTTTAAACCATCCGGATATCCTTTCCCATTATACCGCTCATGATGATGCCTTATCCAGAAAGGAACCTCTTTGAACCTAGATATCTCTTTAGATATCTCTTCTCCCACTATAGGATGTCTATAGATATGTACCCATTCATCTTCAGTAAGTCTATCAGGCTTGTTCAATATACTTAGAGGAAGCCCTATCTTCCCAAGGTCATGCAATAATGCTGCGTTTCTTATCTTTTCTATTCTAGACTCACTAAGGCCCATTTCTCTTGCTATATCTTCTGATAACTGTGCTACTCTCAATGAATGACCACTCGTATAATTATCAAAGACTCCTAAAAGTTTTATAAGGGTAGATATAGCCTGATCGTATGTCCTATTTACCTCACTAGCCAATATAAAGAGGTATCTAGCAATAAATATGGGCACTATATAGACAGGCATAACCATAGGTCCCAGTAATTTATAGCTCTGAGCTATTACCAGCGCTAAAAAGAAGTGTAAGAGATAAGTAATAATGGATATATTCGAGATATAATAAATCCATGTGGCTGTAAATCTTCTCCCCTTATCCAGAGATATCACTAGACTCAGAATGGTAACATTAGTAAACCAGTAAATAAGGGCAACAAGCAATGCTACCAAGAAGTAATACCAGCCGAATTCAAGTTTTGGTCCCTTCAAGGCTTCATACAGTAAACTTGATAAGCCAGCGCATACTGTTAAATTAGCCCTATTAAATATAAATTTTCTAGGATTATGCACCTTAAAGTTAAGTTCTTCAAAACTTATAGAAGCTAAGCCATTTAAAAGTATCCCAAGGGGGGCCCCAAATAACAGTATACCAGCATAAGATATTGTAAATCCCATAGATAATGCAATCTGTTTACCCGGTATCTCAACTGGAAATGCTTCTAGTATTAATGCCAAACCTAAAAATATAAGTATGTCGACAAAAGTTGCCCTGATAGGATAAGTTTTAAGTATATAGATAGATAATATTATAGCAAGTAGAGAAAGTACATAGATAAATCTATTTGCTTCCTTTCTCATGTAGTGACCTCTATAAGTCCATATCCTCCTTCTTTTCTAGAATAGACAATATTTATCTCCGATGTATCAGCATTTATAAAGATAAAGAAATCATGACCAAGAAGCTCCATCTGTAGTAAGGCTTCTTCTACCGACATAGGGGTTATAGTAAGTCTTTTCCTTCTTATAATCCTGTCTGATAAGGCTTCTTCCGTCTCCTCCTGCTTAGTAACCTCTTCAGTTTCTTCAGCTTTCTCACTCACCCTTACTCTACCTCTATTCATCAGTTTGCCTTTGAAGGTTTTTATCCTCCTTTCTAGCTTATCTACTACTAGATCTACAGATGCATACATATCTGAGGTTGATTCCTGAGCCCTTATTATCTTTCCATCTATCCTTGCAGTTACCTCAACCTTCTGAATAATACCTGAACTTTTGCTGCCACTAGTACTAAGCATTACCTGAACATCAGATATCCTGTCAAAAAATCTACTTATCCTACTTAGCTTCTTCTTTATATAGTTCTCCAAAGCTTCGGTGACCTCTATATTTTTT
>CAZZLK010000134.1:0-25130 GCA_964655195.1 uncultured bacterium | reverse complement strand
TCCTTCAGTGATCTTATCCCCGGAGCATCTGCCATAATCTCTAGCTGGCGGATATTCTCCTCCACCCACTTACTTATACTGTCCGCCTGTGAGCTTGCATAGGTGTCCAATGCACTCAGGTATGTATTCTCCAGGGAACTTCTGGAATTGAAGAATGCAAGCATCGATACCACAATTACTGGAACAAGTGACAGGATGAGAAACCAGACAATGAGTCTTGTCTTTAAAGACCCTCTTATTACATTGACAACATCCATTGTTTTTACCTCCTTATTACATTATATTTTACGTAATATTTATATCACATTATAAATCATTGGACAATAGTATGAGAACTGTATTCCGGGTCTACAAATCTTTGCGAAAATTGCTTTGATATCAAGGACCTCTCTTTCCTTTACAGCATCAATAAATTGATGTATAATTTTGATGTTAAAATCAAACATCACATAGAGGAGGTCATATGGAAAAGACAGTAAGTCTGACGGTAAGGATCCCTCAATCTCTCCATAAAAGAATAAAGGAGTTCTCTAGGAGGGAAAATAAATCTATCAACGAATTGATAAGAGAACTCACAAAAAATTGGTTGAGAAAGAAAGAACAGGAACTGCTTTTTCTTGCATTCGGTATGTTAAGAGAAGAAGATGTGGAATATGCATCTATAGCACAGACAGAGGTAATTTTTGCCGATGAAAAACCCAAGAAGATTTGAGATCTGGCTTGTTAATTGGAATCCAGGGAGAGGCTCAGAGCAGGAAGGCTTGAGACCATCTCTAGTTATTCAAACAGATGCAGGTAATATGAATCCGAATTATCCAAATACAATTGTCCTTGCTATAAGTACAAAAGGTAAAGAAGTACCATTTCACATAAAGATTGAGCCATCCATAAATAATGGACTAAAAAGTGTATCTTTTGTAAAATGTGAACAGATCCTTACAATCTCAAAAGAGAGACTGGTAGAGAAGATAGGCTCATTGGACCAGCAATACATAGAAAAAGTTGAAACAGCGGTCAGACTTGTTCTGGGTTTAGAATCTGAGAGATAAATAAAGCCCCAAATATGTTATACTATAGAGGTAACAAGGAGCTTTTTACCCCGAAAGATTTTTCTTTTGAAGGAGTACTGTTATGATTGCCAGGAAGGAAAAGGTAAGCATAATAGATGTTGCCAAAAGGGCAGGTGTCTCTCCTGCCACTGTATCACGTGTCCTCAACAAGACTGCCAATGTGAGCCCTGAACTTAGAGAGAGGGTCTTATCTGCTGTCAGTGAGCTGAACTATGTACCTGACCCTTTTGCCCACGGGATGAGGACAAAGAGGACAAGGAGTATAGGACTTATCATCTCTGATATAACAAATCCATTCTTCCCTGAATTGGCAAGAGGAGTAGAGGACTATGTGAGTTCTGTTGGATACTCTCTGATCCTCTGTAATACAGATGCAAGACCGGAGAATGAGAAAAGGTATGTTGAACTGCTCCTCAATAAAGGGATAGATGGGCTTATGTTTACATCCTTAAGGATAGGGGAGGAGGTAATCAGGTCTCTATTAAATGATGGAATTCCCTGTATCCTTGTTGGACGTAAGCCTGAGAATATAGAGGGACTTGTCTATGTGGTGACCGATAACTATAAGGGGGGATGTATCGCTGGAGAGTACCTCTTTAGTCTCGGGCATAAGAGGTTTGCCCATATATCAGGTCCACTGGATAACTCTGCCGGTAGAGAGAGATTAGCTGGTTTTATTGATGCACTCAAAAAACGTGGGGTAAGAGAGAAAGATATAACCATAATAAACAGTGACTTTACTATGGAAGGTGGGTATAAAAGCGCCGGAGATGTTTTGGGCTTAGAATCCCTTCCTTCTGCGATATTCTTTGCCAATGATGCTATGGCTATTGGAGCACTGCAGAGGTTCTGGGAGGAAAAGATAAGTATACCTGAAGTCTTTTCTATCATAGGGTTTGATAACATAAAGGTCTCGGGACTTGTAGCCCCTCCCCTTACCACCATAAGCCAGGAGATATACCGGATTGGACAGCTCTCTGCAAGAGAACTGATAAAGATTATAGAGGGAGAAAAGGGGGAACCAGTTATCCTTGAGCCAAAACTTATAGAAAGGAGATCCTGCAGATGTATAAGATAAGCTTTGTTATACCATATGAGAGTACGGAAAAGTTAGAAAGATATACCAGTCTTATGAGCTCTCTGGGTTATTCTGGAGTAGAGCTCGGCATAAAAGATCCCAGTACAGTAGAGGCTGATAAGATAAAAGGGGTCATCTCCAGGTTTAATCTGATGGTTCCAGCCCTTGGTACTGGAAGGGCATTTACTGAAGATGGCATATCCCTTTCGAGTAAAGACGAAAAGATCAGGAAGATCGCAATAGAAAGATTAAAGGCTCACATAGACCTTGCAGGTAGAATCTCCAGTATGGTTATAGTTGGACTTATAAGAGGGAACGTGTATGATGATGAGGGTATCGGTTATGTGAGAAGTGCCCTTATAGATATATGCCGTTATGGAAGAGAAAGGGGTGTGAAGATCCTTCTGGAGCCCATCAACAGGTATGAGGTTAACTGGCTCAATACAATCGAAGATACTTACTCCTTTATAAAGGATTTAGGAATAGATAACCTTGGATTACTCATAGATACATTCCATATGAATATAGAAGAGCCATCTATTGCCAGTTCTATATTTAGATTCAGAGAGCTTATATGGCATATACATATAGCTGATAGCAATAGGCTATATCCAGGTGCTGGACATATAGACTTTAAGGATATATTTAGAATGCTATCAGCCATAAAATATGATGGTTTTGTCTCTGCAGAGCTTATAAATAAGCCTGATATAGAGACTGCTATAAGTCGAACAATGAGATACTTGAATAGTATTATTTAAGGAGGGGTTCTTATGCGTGCAATAGTAAATTATGGTCCTCTTGATTTCAGATTGGAGAATGTACCTGACCCTGTCCCTGGTCCAGAAGAGGTGGTAATCAGGGTAAAGGCAAGTGGACTGTGTGCCAGTGACCTCAAGTGTTATCATGGAGGTCCATCGTTCTGGCAGGGAAATCCCCCATATGTAAAACCACCTGTAATACCGGGGCACGAATTTGTGGGAGAGGTTGTTGCCCTTGGCGAAGGAGCAGGAGAAAAATATGGGCTTGAGATAGGAGACAAGGCGGTGGCTGAGCAGATACTCCCCTGTTGGGAATGCAGGTTCTGCAAGACAGGGAAGTACTGGATGTGTGAGAGGAACTATGTATTTGGCTTTCAGGGTGGGATTGACGATGGAGGTATGGCTGAGTATGCAAAATTTCCCAAGGGTTCTATAATACATAAAGTTCCAAAGGAACTGCCAGATGAGTATGGTGCTCTCATAGAACCACTCTCCTGTGCAATCCATGCGGTAGAAAGAGGAGAGATACAGCTTGGAGATACCGTTGTCATCTCAGGAATGGGACCTATAGGCCTTATGATGCTACAGGTTGCAAGGTTAAAGAATCCTGGACTTCTTATAGCACTGGATACAAGGGACTTCAGACTGGAGATAGCAGAGAAGCTTGGGGCGGATGTCGTTATAAATGTTGCCAAAGAAGATGCGGTGAAAAGGGTGAAAGACCTTACAGGTGGCTATGGATGTGATGTCTATATAGAGGCAAGCGGATACCCAAAATCTGTCCCTCAGGGGCTGGATATGATCAGAAAGTTAGGGACATTTGTTGAGTTTGGAGTATTTGCAGAACCTGCAGTTGCCGATTGGACGATAATAGGTGATAGAAAAGAACTAAATATACACGGTTCTCACCTTGGTCCATACAGATATCCACTTGCCATTGATTATCTTACAAAGGGTATAATAAGAGGCGACCTTATAGTTACTCATAAACTCCCACTTGAGAATTTCAAAGATGCCATCAAAATAGCTGAGGACCCAAACAGTAATTCGATAAAGATCTTACTTATCCCATAAGGCAGGAGGTATTTATGTTTGTAAGATGGAAGATGACCCCAAATCCTATAGTCATAGACCCTGAGGTTAGTATCCTTGATGCCCTTCATATTATGAAGGAAAATAAGGTGAGGAGGCTTCCTGTAGTGGCTCATGGTAAACTTGTAGGAATAGTAACTGAGAAGGATCTGAGGGAGTCTCCTGCCCTGAAGGCTACAAGCCTCAGTATATATGAGCTTAACTATCTGTTAGCCAAGACACCTGTAAAGGAGGTTATGACCAGGGACCCGGTTACAGTTACTCCTGATACCACTATAGAAGAGGCAGCGGTAATAATGAGAGATAAAGAGATAAGTGGACTACCGGTCGTTGAAGATGGAAAGGTTGTAGGGATAGTCACTGAGACAGACATCTTTGATATGCTTGTAAGACTGCTTGGATTTAGAAGGGGGGTAAGGCTTACCCTGTCTCTGGAGAACAGAGTGGGCGCCATAGCCGACCTTGCAGGTATATTCAAAGAGCTCGGGATAAATATAATAAGTATTGTTGTCTTTGAGGAAGAGTACAAAGAGCAGGGAAATGTTGTTGTGAGAGTTGAAGCTGAGGATGTGGATAGGCTGACCAAGGCTTTGGAGTCTTCGGGTATAAAGGTTGTGCATATCTCAAGATGAATATAGGAGAGATAGCTGATATCATCGGTGGAGAGATACTTGATTTATCTCCAGATACCCCTGTAGATTGTATAGCTATCGACTCCAGGACTGTAAGTAAGGGGAGTCTATTTTTTGCCCTTAAAGGTGAGAAAAACGATGGACATAATTTTATCCCCCAGGCTATGGATAATGGGGCTGTTGGATCTGTTATGCATAAGAGACTTCCGTTTCCCGGGATCCTGGTTGAAGATACCACCCGGGCACTGTTTGATCTGGCTGGTGGTATAAGAAAGAGATATCCGATACCCCTTGTAGGGATTGCCGGTAGCAGTGGAAAGACCACGACTAAAGAACTTGTATATCTGGTCCTCAGAGAGAGATACAGGGTTATAAGATCAGAGGGTAACCAGAATACAGAGTTCAGCCTGCCTGTTATGATCTTTAAAACACCGGCTTTTGAGACAGCAATTGCAGAGCTTGGTATGAGAAAGCCTGGTGATATGAAACTTCTGGCTATGATAACCAGACCAGATATCGTTGTGTTTACACATCTGGATATGGAGCATCTGGAGTTTTTTGATTCATTTGATGATGTCGTAAGAGAAGAACTCAGCATTATAGATGAGATAGAAGGCTTAGAGATCATCTATAATAAAGACGATAAGTATCTGAAGAACATTAACGGCTTAAGTTACGGTATCTTCTCAGATGCAGATATAAAGGGCTTTGATATAAGAATAACCGGAGAGGGGACCGATTTTAAGGTAATTTATCCAGATGGTAATACCTTTGATGTCCATCTAAATGCCTTTGGCAGGCATATAGTTGAGGATGCCCTTTCTGCTCTGGCAGTTGGATGGCTTTTTTCCATACCTTCAGAGCTTGCTATAAGAGGCATCGAAGAATTTACACCTTTATGGGGAAGGATGGAACCTATCAGACTCGCTAACGGTACACTCGTCATCTTTGACGGCTATAATGCAAACCCCCTCTCTATGAGGATGGCTATAGAGACAGTATCAAGCCTGGAGTACAAAAGAAGATTATTTATCCTTGGAGATATGCTTGAACTGGGAAGGGAGACAGAATCCGCCCATAGATCTCTGGGAGAACTACTTAAAGGGATAGATGGAGATATAGTACTTATAGGAAGGGCTATTTATACAACCTATAAGGTATTAGAAGGTAGATCGGCATACTTTGAGGACCTTGAGTCCAGTATTCCTTATATAAAGAGCATTCTCGATAACTACGACCTGGTATTGATCAAGGGTTCTCGCGGGATGAAACTGGAACATCTGATAGAAGCTATAAAAGATGCCGGGAGGTCGAGAAGTGAAGGAACTGGAGAGACTCAACAGGATACTTGATATGGTGATAAGGTGTGACCAGGCTTTAATTAGGGCAAGGAATGAGGAGGAGCTTACCAAACAGGTATTAGAGATTCTTCAAATGGTGGGGGTCACTGCCAGGATAACTCAGAATGAACCATCAGATATTACTGGGTATAGGACCTCTCTAAGATTTCCTCTGGAGGTAGAAGGAGAATTACTTGGGTACTTTGAGGTATTTACCGAGGATCATCTGAGTGAGATAGAAAAGAGAGTCTTAGAGAACCTTGCAGGTGATATAGCCCATAAGATAGCTACTTTAAGATACAGAAGAGTCTTAGAGGTCTCAGAAGAAAGGTACAGGGCTATATTTGAGAATGCACCTATAGCTCTTATGGAAGAGGACTTTTCTTCAATAAAAAGATTCCTTGATAGAATTGGGTCAGAGGGTATTACTGATGTAGAGAGATATCTGGATGAACATGGAGAGGAAGTCCTGGAGTGTCTCAATAATATCTTGATTATTGATGTAAATAATGCCTGTGTCAAACTTTATAATGCAAAGTCAAAGACAGATCTGTTAGGACCTTTAAGTAAAATTATAGGTAGGGAGTCTATAGAGATTGGCAGAGATCTTATTCTGTCTTTATACGAAAAAGGGATAGAGTTTGAAAAAGAGAATATCAATTATACCTTAGATGGAAAACCTATAGTTGTTTATACGAGGACATTCATACTGCCGGGTTATGAGGATACTCTTGAGAGAGTAATAGTATCTATTTTTGATATCACAAGAGAGAGAAGGCTTGAGAATGAGCTGAGGAAGACTCTAGAGGAAACAGTAGAAGCCTTTTCTAAACTAGTAGGACTTAGGGACCCGTATACCGAAGGGCATCAGTTAAGGGTAGCAAAACTTGCCTGTGAGATAGGTAAAAGGCTTGGATTAAAAGGGGAACAACTTAAGGATTTAAGGACAGCAGGTCTATTACACGATATTGGCAAGCTCCTTATCCCTGGAGATATACTGAATAAGCCTGGAAGACTCAGCGATTATGAATTTGCCCTGGTAAAGATACATCCAAAAACTGGATATGAGATACTGAAGGAGATAGAGGCATTTTCTGATATAGCTAATATTGTCTTTCAACATCATGAGAGGCTCGATGGTTCAGGATATCCAAATGGTCTTAAAGATGGGGAGATAATTTTACCCGCCAGGATCATAGCGGTAGCAGATGTAGTTGAGGCAATGTTATCTCATAGACCCTATAGACCTACTCTTAGCCTGAAAGATGTTATTAATGAATTAGAAAAGGGAAAGGGAATATTGTATGACCCGGATGTCGTCAGTATATGTGAGAAGATTCTGGAAGAAGGCTTTAGTTTTTAATCGTGGTATAATATATATTAGAAAAGGATGGTGATGAAGTATATGGTCTGGTTCTGGTTAATAGTTATTGGCTTGATTCTTTATGTTATTACCCTCTATAACCGTCTTGTAACCCTTAGACACAGGGTAGATAACGCCTGGGCTCAGATAGATACACAGCTAAAGCGAAGGTATGACCTGATTCCGAATCTGGTAGAGACGGTAAAGGCTTATGCCAGTCATGAGAGGGAGATCTTTGAGAAGATTACAGAACTCAGATATAAGGCTATGAGTGCTGGTAGTATATCTGAAGCTTCTCAGGCAAATAACCAGCTCACTCAGGCTTTAAGAACTCTCTTTGCCCTGGCGGAGGCTTATCCAGAATTGAAGGCAAACGAAAACTTCTTGAAACTCCAGGAAGAATTGACAAATACAGAGAATAAGATTGCCTTTGCCCGTCAGTTCTATAATGATACTGTCCTTGAGTACAACAGGGCGCTGGAGATGTTCCCTACAAACATTATAGCAAGATGGTTAAATCTTACCCCCAGAGTTTACTATCAGGTTCCTCCGGAGGAGACAGGACCGGTAAAGGTGCAGTTCTAGGAGGTGATCACCTTTGAGACAGACGCTTTATGATCTGATATCTGCCAATAAGATGAAGACTTGGATCTTTATGATCATATTCAGTTTACTCCTGGGTTTTGTTGGATATGTTATTGTGAATCTCTTTAACTGGGGAGTATCCGGTTATATAATGTTTGCCTTCTTCATCATCCTCTACAACCTTATAACATACTACTACAGTGACAGGATAGCTCTTGCGTCTGTTGGGGCAAAGCCTGCTGACCCATACCAGTTCAGGGTCCTCCATAATGTAGTAGAAGAGGTGGCAATAGCAGCTGGAATCCCAAAGCCCAGGGTATACGTAATAAATGATCCATCTCCGAACGCATTTGCTACTGGAAGAAATCCGAATAATGCTTCTATTGCTGTTACTACAGGCTTGCTCCTTCTTATGGACAGGAGAGAACTCCAGGGGGTTATAGCCCATGAGATATCACATATAAGGAACTACGATATACTTCTTATGACCATCGCTGCAATAATGGGTGGGCTTATTGTCCTTCTCAGAGACTTTCTCTTCTTCTTCAGACCCTCTTCCAGAGATGATGATAGGGGTGGTAGTGGAATACTATTCCTTATAGGAATACTCCTGGCAATAATATCTCCGATTCTGGTGGCACTTATAAGGTCAGCCATATCCAGGCAGAGAGAATATCTTGCCGATGCATCCGGTGCTATGATCATCAGGGACCCTTCTGCCCTGGCGGATGCGCTAGAGAAACTGCTACATTTCCATAAGAGGATGGAAAGTGCAAGTTCAGCCACCGCCCATCTATTTATAGTGAATCCCTTTGGAGAGGATAGGGCTTCATTTACAGGGTTATTTGCCACCCATCCTCCTCTAGAGGATAGGATAAGGAGGCTTAGAAGTCTAGTCATATAGGTGAGAATAGGTATAATCTCTGATATACACAGTAATCTGGAGGCTCTGAATACCGTCTTAGAAGACCTAAAAGGAAAGGTCGATGAGATTATCTGCCTCGGTGATATAGTTGGTTATGGTCCAAACCCAAGGGAGTGTTGTGATATCATTAGAGGCAACAGGATATTTTCTCTCTGTGGCAATCATGACTCTGCCTGTTATGACGATAATCTGATAGATTACTTTAACCCGTTTGCCAGAGAGGCTATTCTATGGACCAGGTCCCAATTATCCGATGATTACATAATGTATCTGAAGAAGTTACCCTTTGAGGAGGTTCTCTACGGATTCAGAATAGTCCATGGCGCACCAGGAGACCCGTTCGAATATATAACAACGCCTTCAGAGGCTAGATCTGCCTTTATGTCCTTTGATGAAGACATCTGCTTCATTGGACACTCACACATTATGGAATACTTCGAACAGAGAAAAAGTTCTCCTATAGTAAGACAGCTCCCTCTTAGAAATCAGCAGGAGCTTATTATAGAGGAAGGAAAGAGATACATTATAAATGTTGGTAGTGTGGGACAGCCAAGAGATGGAGACCCAAGATCAGCCTATGTGATATACGATACTGCAGAGAGAAAGTTGACTGCCTATAGAGTTTTTTATAGAATAGATATTGTTCAGAAGAAGATGCAATTAAAAGGACTCCCTCCTCTACTCTGGCAGAGGTTAGAGGTAGGAAGATAGATTTTTATTATTAGAGAATTGGCCACGAAGGTCATATATCCAACCGAAGTTGGAAACCTTTGTGGTCTTATTTTTTTACCAGGAGGGAATATTATGAATACAGAGGGAAAGTTCAAAAGGCTAAAGGAACTTATAAGAGATCTGAGAAGTGTTGCAGTTGCCTTTTCTGGTGGTGTTGACAGTACATTCCTGTTAAAGCTTGCCTATATGGAGTTAGGTGACAATGCCATAGGTATAACGGTAAATAGTGTGATACATCCGGGATGGGAGATAGAATCCGCCAGAGAGATTGCCAGGATGATTGGAGTAAGGCATATAGTCTTAGATGCAGATGTATCTACCAATGAGAACATTATGAGAAATCCACCTGACAGATGTTATCACTGTAAGCTGACCGTTTTTTCGCTGATAAAAGAGGCTGCAAAAGAGTACGGCATAGAGAATGTTGCTGATGGTTCTAATGCCGATGATACAGGTGATTACAGGCCAGGGATGAGGGCATTAAAGGAGCTTGGTATACTCAGCCCACTTATGGATGTCGGTTTGAAAAAAGAAGAGATAAGGAGACTCTCAAAAGATCTGGGCCTTCCAACCTGGAATAAGCCAGCACTAGCCTGTCTGGCAACAAGGATACCTTATAATACTAGGATAACTGAGAAGGCTTTGTCTATGATAGAAGAGGGTGAGGACTTCTTAAGAAGCCTGGGGTTTGTCCAGGTAAGGCTTAGACATCTGGACAATATTGCCAAGATAGAGGTCCTACCTGAAGATATGCCAAGACTCTTAGAACTTAGGGATATTGTTGTTGAGAGACTAAGATCTATAGGTTATACTTATATAACTATGGATCTGGAAGGCTATAATACTGGAAGTATGAATAGGATAATAAGGAGTTGATATTATGGATTTATCAGTAATAAGGAAACTTCTCCTGGATGTAAAGAATGGTTTGCTCGATGTAGATTCTGCTATAGAAAGGCTTAGAGTCCTTCCTTATGAAGACCTCGGTTATGCCAGACTTGACCATCACAGAGCTTTAAGAAGGGGTTTTCCAGAGGTCGTTTTCTGTCAGGGAAAGACTACCGAACAATCGGTGGAGATTATAAAGAGACTATCGGAAAAGAACAGTCGAGTTCTTGCTACCAGAGCTGATAGAGAGGTATATGAAAGGGTATTGGAGTTTCTGCCAGATGCAAGGTATAATGAGCTAGCCAGGACTATAAGTGTAGTGAAGGACAGGATAGACCCTGTTGGTCATATACTTGTTATAAGTGCAGGAACAGCTGATTTACCAGTTGCTGAGGAGGCGATTGAGACCGCAAGTATTATGGGAAACAGGGTAGAGAGACTCTATGATGTTGGAGTGGCAGGATTGCATAGACTCCTGGGAAGTATAGATAGGATAAATGAAGCCAAGGTTCTCATAGTCGTTGCAGGAATGGAGGGAGCACTTCCAAGTGTAGTTGCCGGTCTCGTGGATAAACCTGTAATTGCTGTTCCAACAAGTGCAGGATATGGAGCAAACTTTAAGGGCTTATCTGCACTACTTACTATGCTGAATAGCTGTTCTCCCGGGATAGCGGTGGTAAACATAGATAACGGCTTTGGAGCAGGATACCTTGCAAGCATAATAAATCATATCGGGGAGGATAGAAGATGAAGGCTGTATACTTTGACTGTTTTAATGGTATAAGTGGAGATATGATACTTGGGGCTCTCTTTGACCTCGGACTTGATAGAGACTCCTGGCTTGGAGAACTTGATAAACTTGGGATCTCTGGCTATGAGGTCAGGATCGAGAAAAAGAAAAAAGGTTCCCTGATGGGAACAGATGTAGAGATTATTGTTAAAGATAATGTTACTCACAGACATGCAAGGGAGATACTTGATATTGTAAGTAACAGCAACCTGGATGAGGAGATAAAAGAGAAGAGCCTAGCAATACTCACAAAAATAGCCCAGGCTGAGTCCTCCATTCATAATGAGCCTTTAGAAGAGGTCCATCTCCATGAGCTTGGAGGTATAGATACGATTATTGATGTCGTTGGTAGTGTCGCTGGATTAAAACTACTCGGGATAGAAAGAGTCTACAGCTCACCTCTTCCGGTCGGAGAAGGTTTTATTGAGACAGCTCACGGCAGGCTTCCTGTACCGGCTCCAGCCACTGCTGAGCTGTTAAAGGGTGTACCTGTATACTCAAACGGAATGAAGGGAGAACTTGTTACTCCCACCGGGGCAGGAATTATCTCAACCCTCTCCTTCTCTTTTGGTCCGATCCCACCACTTACTGTAGAGAAGATAGGTTATGGTTTAGGTAAAAAGGATTTTGCAATACCAAATATGCTGAGGGCTATTATGGGAGAACTCTATCAGGAGAAGCAGAGGGATACAAATACAATTATAGATGTAAATATAGACGATATGAATCCACAGGTCTATGGATATCTTATGGATAAGCTTTTTGAACTTGGAGCCCTTGATGTATTTTTCACCCCCATCTATATGAAAAAATCCAGACCGGCTATAAAACTCACTGTGATCTCTCCCAATCATCTTGCAGATAAACTTATAGATGTAATATTTAAGGAGACCACATCCATTGGGGTGAGAACATATCAGGTAGAGAAGGTTATGTTACCAAGAGAGATAGTCGAGGTCGATACCCCCTGGGGAAAAGCCAGAGTGAAGGTCTCTTATATAAATGGGACACCCAAGGTTATGCCAGAGTACGATGACTGTAAAGTTATAGCAGAAAAAACAGGAATACCAATACAACAAGTGATGAAGGAGATAGCGGGAAGGGTAAAGAGATAACTATGGCTCAATCTTTACGGGAGTGCCGACTTTTACCCTCTCTTTTAACTCTACAATATCTTCATTTCTCATTCTGATGCAACCTTCAGATGCCATCTTTCCGATTGATGCAGGGTCATGGGTTCCGTGTATACCTATCCCTTCCCATGCCTTACCAGATTTTGTCCTGTCGGCGCCGGTGTATAATCTCAAAAACCAGGGTCCATAAGCACCCTTTATTGGACCCTTTCCATCTCCAAAGTCATGGACCCAGCTACTGGAATCTTCTATACTAATTATGTAAAAATCTCCCTCTGGAGTTCTACAGTCTCCAACCTCTCTCTTATCTCCAGGATTCTTACCGATAGCAACAGGATAGGTCTTTATCAGGCAGTCCCCCTTATAAAGGTAGAGTTTAAACTCGCTCTTTCTGACAATTATACTGTACTCACGATAGATAGCACCTGCATATGAAGGAGGGATGACTACGATAATATGGCTGTAATTATTGTCTATTCTCTCTCTAATCTCTTCTCTACCAAATATTCTTTTTAACTCTCTTACCTGAGCCAAGCCATCCCTGGGAGAGAATATATTTATTGTTCTAAATTCGTTTATACTCTCATCCCCTCTGATGATTACAGGATTCAGCATCTTAAAGTCTCTGGACAATCTTGGCTTTAGATTCTCGTAATTCTTCTTATCCACGATAAAAACGACACTTCTACCGTCATTTCTTAGGGATGATAGACTCTTTATAGAGTCGATCCCGAGAATAATCCTGATGGTATTATTTAGATCTTTATCCTCCTTGATTAATGCATATGGGAGTAAAACCTGGAGGTTTTTAATCTCTTCTATCTTATCGGGAGGGGTTATGATTTCACTCTTGAGTTTTACTCTGTATCTGGGGTGATCTCTGGGTTGCAGAACGTTAAACTGATTGTCTTTGATCTTATCAATAAACTCTTCGGCGATTCCCTCTATCCCTACAGCTTTACAGAAATCTGAACAGCCATTATATATCTCTATATTGATCTTTTTATAAGATCTGAATGTACTGGATATGGGTTTGAAGAATATAATGATAAATATACCCAGTAAGGAGAGGATAAATAGTGTGAGCCTTATTCTGAAGATTCTTCTACGCTTCCTAGGAACTCTCCAAAGACCCATCCTTCTTTCCCCTCTTTCGTTCTGACATAGTACCAGGGTCTATCTGAGATACTCTTTACTGCACTGACTGGAAGTTTACCGGTAAGCTTTCTACTATCGATCTGGACAGACACTATATAGTAAGGGTCTTCTCTTTTGACTATCAGTAGGGCTTTCCCCCGATCTAGCTCGATAGATCCTCCCTCAGAAGTGATCAGGTTGACCCTATCTGTTGTGATTGCCTCATCTGGACTCTTAGAAGCCCATTTACCAAATACAAGGACCTCTTCTCTGTGTTTTAAGATCCTACTCACTCCATAGTTGATAGAAGGTCCCTCTCTTAAGAAGACATTGCTTGCACTTACATATGTCTTTACTGGTTCTTTAAATCCAATATAATCCGGTGGTAGAATACCCTCGATTTTAACAGTAATGGTTACAGGTTTTGACTCTTTTTTATTTTTGGCACGATCATAGGCTATGGCTTTAAATACATACTTCCCCTTGGTTTTTGTCTCCCATTCAAAGGAAAGCGTATCCTCTCTGCCAAAAGACCTGATCTGAGAGTCGTTGAGGAGGAGCACTACTCTATCCAAAGCCCTATTATCAGTTGCCTTTATCTGGATAGTCTCCTTGAACTTTGGATTTTTAGGGCTCAATGTAATTACTTTACTCTTGGAAGGACGGATAATAGAGACTTCAGGAAGTTCTCTATCAAATATATATCCCTGTATGTATAACCATCCTGCCAGAGAGAGAATAACAACTACAATCCCAGAGATCAAAGACCACTTTAAGATTTTAGATCTCAATTCCCATACCTCTCAATTTTATTCTTCCTTTTCCAGAGCTTCTATTATATCTAATAGCTCTGAAAGCTTTTTTATCTCAAATCTTGGTATCTCTTCATCATTCTCAGGCTTAGACTGATACCTATCATTCCAGTGGAACCATACAGATATAAGACCAAGTCTATTGGCACCAACTATATCCCTCTTTAGATTATTCCCTACCATTATAACATTTTTATAGTCTTTTCCCTCTATCCCCAGAGAATTCAGGGCAAAGAGGAATATCCCCTGGTCCGGCTTCCTGATACCTAGCTCCTCAGATATGGCAAAACAGTCAAAGTATTTGAACATATCAAACTTACCAAGCACATTCTTATATGTGCCAATCCTTGTGTCTGCAACCAATGCTATCCTATATCCCAAATCCTTTAATTTAGCAAGTATCTCTTTTGCCCCTTCAACCAATTCTGCATCTATAGTGACTAGGTCCTGATCCTTAATCTCTGTTGTCTCATCCATTAATGTATCACCCAGGTCAAAGAAGATCGCCTTTATCTTCATACATTTTCCTCCTATTAATGCCAAGAGCTGGTGAGTAAGGTATATTATACCAGATACCCACCAGCTCTAACCAGTCTGGTTTCTTAAAGTTACTTCTGCTTGAAGAAGAATGTCTCAGGAGCGTATGAGGTAAATCTCCTCAGATCCCAACCCCATAGCCCTTTCTCAGGTACATTTCTGAGGTTATTCTTTACCACAACTGGATGTGGTGCTAAACCAACTGTCCCAATGGTCCAGAGGTTTTCAGCGTTGGATTTGAGTATCTCTTTGGCGAGTTTGATCCTCATCTGTACATTTGTGGTGGACTTCATCTTTTCCCAGTTTGCTCTTATCTTCTTTATCTCTGCAGGTGGTTCCTCTCCAGCTTTTCCTCCGGTGGCAAACCATCTAGCCCATTCTATGCACCATGAAGCTTCACTCCTTACCTCTGTAGGTACCCAGTAGTAGGGTTCTACAGTAAATAAGAATCCTGCCCTGTCTGCATGCCACAGACCCATCTGTATGAGATTTGCAGATGTTCTCTGACTTCTTAAGTTTCCAGCAATCTCTTTAGCAGTTACCTTTACCCCTATAGCATCCCAGTAGTGGACAGCCATCTCTGATGTCTTTCCTTTTGGGGTCTCTCCTTCTTCATACTCTAGGAGTATCTCAAGCCTCTTGCCATCAGGTCTCAGTCTATATCCATCTGGTCCCCGCTTTAAGCCCATTTCATCCAGGAGTCTATTCGCCTCTTTAGGGTTGTACTCTATATACGCCTTGGCAAATGACTCTTCGTAGTATGGAGACTGTGGGATTACCGTTGCCTGTCTTGGAGTACCCAGTCCAAGATAGAGGACCTTGTTTATCTCATCTCTATTCAGCGCCAGAGAAAGAGCCTTTCTGAATCTCACATCCCTGAATATATCTCTCAATACAGGGTCTTCTTTGTATGTTAGATTCAACTGGAATGCAACATCGGCCCCTATGATTGACTGCCAGAGAAGGACCCTGTATCCTCCTTTCTCCCTATTCTCCATATAGAATGGATAGTCTTCCATAGTAGTATTTATCTCTGCAAGATCCACTTCTCCTGATGCTATCTTTATGTTTACCAGCTCTTTATTTCTTATATCTGTGACAAATACTTCATCTATATATGGTAGCTGATTTCCAGCAGTATCAACCTTCCAGTAGTAAGGATTTCTCTTGAGGACAACAAAGTCTAACCCTCTCTTTTCCACGTAGAATGTCTGAAGAGTAGGTGCATCGGGGGCTATCCTTATGCCTCCACCTCCGTAGTAGTCTCCGTACTTCTGAAAGAGCTTCCACCAGGTATCTAATCCTTCTTTCTTTGCCTGTTCTATAAGTTTATCCATGGGGGTATATTTGGGATGGAAGTTCTTAAGGTAGTGTTTTGGCAGGAAGAATCTCCCGGCAACTCCTGCTGAATGTGCCAGATGAATGATTGCAGTTGGATAAGGGACAGCAAAAGTAGCTTTTACTGCATAGTTGTTAATCTTCTCCAGCTTCATAAGTTTTCCACCAGGTGACCATTCTACAGGCTTAACCGGGGTGAGCTCATCATTTAGTATTACATCTTCGTACCAGAACATAATGTCATCAGCTGTAAATGGTTGCCCATCCGACCATTTCATTCCGTCCCTTAGATAAATCGTAAGTACCTTACTACCTTCAGAAAAACTCCAGTTCTTTGCTATATTTGGTACTACGGAAAAGCCATCTGGACCTACTCTTAGAATTCCCTCATGAGGACGAAAAGCCTCTGTATCACCATAGCCGTTTACAGGTCCTATGACTCTGGCCCTTCCTCCATACTGTCCTATCTCCTCTACTGGACTTATGACGATAGGTTCTTTGGGGAGCCTCTTCTCTACAGGAGGAAGTTTTCCCTGTTTTACCAGTTCTGCAAGCATAGGTGCCTCATTATACCTGGTTATCCTCTTTCCAGTTGCTTTGTAGTAATCTGTAGGGGTATTGTACTGTTTGTGAAACTTCATCTCCTGTGAGAAGGATATAGGTGCTATACTTAATAAAAGCATAACCACCAAAACCAGAGAGATCAAACCATAAAAATACTTTCTCATAAATTTTCTCCTCCTTTTTCTCAATTTATTATAAAAACCACATCTCCCTTTCAGGGTAACTGAACTGTTATAAAAGCAAACTTTTCTGAGAACTACTTATTCTATTCCATCTACCACCTCCTCTCTAAATTTCCTAACCTAACGATAAATAAATAAATTTAAGAGAAAATTAAGATGAAGTTAAGTGCTATTTAAGCTCTGTTTAAGGAATAATTATAGTTTATTACAAAATACTTATTTATTATTTAACACTATTCCATCTGCCACCTCCTGATAACCACCTTGTATAATTATATCTGAAAACGTCTTCAGATACAATAGGTAAACGAATCAAGGTATCTAAAGCCATCCTTTTCTGGTATAATATATGAGTATTTTGCAAGTATACGCTATAAAAAGGAGGCTTTCTCTATGAAGGCAGTTTATTTAGAGGCACCGAAGAATGCCTTTATAAAGGATATCGATGAGCCTTTATGCCCTAAGGATTATGCCAAATTAAGGGTAAGAGTTGCGGGTGTATGTGGGTCAGATGTCTCTGCCTATAAAGGTACTTCTCCTATGTGTACATATCCAAGGATAATAGGACACGAGATAGTTGGTGAGATTGTAGAGATAAACGATGGAGCTATCGATCTAAAGGTAGGTGATAGGGTAATCCTTGAGCCCTATATATACTGTGGAAGTTGTTATCCCTGTCTTAGAGGAAGGACAAACTCCTGTGAAAATTTGAAGGTTCTGGGTGTCCATATAGATGGAGGAATGACTGAGTATATATCACATCCTGTTAATCTCATACATAGATTACCTGATTCTTTATCCTTTGAAGAGGCGGTTATGGCTGAACCTCTATCTATAGCCCTCCATTCAATCCACAGGATAAACTTAAAATCAGAAGAGCATATAGTGATATTTGGAGCGGGTCAGATTGGGAATCTTGTAGCTCAGGCATCCCTGAGTCTTGGGGCTATACCAATACTCATAGATATTTTAGATGAAAGGCTGGATCTGGCTAGAAATCTTGGTATAGTAAACACTATAAATCCCAACAGGGAGAATGTTGTGGAGAAGATAAAGGAGATCACTAATGGCAGGATGGCAGAGTGTGTGGTGGAGGCTACTGGTTCCCATTTCGGGATAAGGACTACTCTGGATGTTGTCTCCTTTACCGGAAGGATAGCTTTTGTTGGTTGGCCTAATCAGGAGGTTTCTCTTCCTACAGCTCTAATTACCCGGAAAGAACTGGATATATATGGTTCCAGGAATAGTGCTGGGGAATTTCCTCTGGCTATAGAGATGCTGGAGAAGAAGAAAGTTAAAGTGACAACTCTTATAAGTAGGATTGTTCCTCTGGAGGAGATACCGGAATATCTCCATATATTGGCAGAAGAGCCTTCAAGATTTTTGAAGATACTGGGAAGGATAGAATAAATCTGGGTACTGGAGGTAATATGGGTAAGAAATTTCTCTCTCTATTTTTAATGATCCTTTTCTCTCTATCGACAATCTCTGCTACCGTTGTAAGGGGAAGAGTCACTGTAAAGGGTTCAGATACGATGGTTATACTGGTGCAGAGACTGGCAGAGGAGTATATGCTTAAGAACAGAGGTAAGATTGTTCAGGTAACGGGTGGAGGTACCGGAACTGGAATAGCAGGACTTATAAATAAGGTGACTGATATAGCCAATGCCTCAAGACCATTGACAGATAAGGAAAGAGAAGCCATCAAAAAGGCTTGGGGTAAAGATCCCAAAGAGATCAGGATAGCTCTGGATGGAATTACCATATATGTCAATCCTTCAAATCCTCTTAAAGAGATATCTTTGAGACAATTGAAAGGGATATATACCGGTAAGATTAAAAGCTGGAAGGAGTTGGGATGGGAGGATAAGCCTATAATAGTATATACCAGAGAGAATAACTCAGGGACATATGTATTCTTTAAGGAACATGTGTTGAATAATGAGGATTATACCAGTAAGGCACAGAGTTTACCTGGAACTGGTGGTATTGTTAATGCGGTCTCAAAGGAGAAATACTCTATAGGTTATGGGGGTATCGCCTATTCAAAGGGGGTTAAGATCCTGGCGGTCAAAGCTGATGACAGGTCCAAGGCTTATCTACCAACTGAGGCTAATATAAAGAAGGGGTTATATCCGATAAGCAGATTTCTCTATATGTATACCTGTATCTATGATGACCCTGAGGTAAAGTCATTTATAGATTTTGTACTGAGCCCTGAGGGTCAGAAGATTGTCTCTCAGGTTGGATATTTCCCTGTAAGGTGATGTTATGAAGGAGAAGGTATTATTTATATGCACTCATAATTCCTGCAGGTCTCAGATGGCAGAGGGGCTTTTGAGACATCTTTATGGGGATCATTATGAATCTTACAGTGCAGGACTGGAAGTTACTGAGGTTAATCCTTACGCTATAAAGGTTATGGGTGAGCTTGGTATAGATATCTCCAGTCAGAGGTCAAAGAGTATTGAGGAGTTCAGGGGTATGGTGTTTGACTATGTGGTTACAGTTTGTGACAGTGCCAGGGAGAAGTGCCCCTTTTTCCCTGGAAAGAAAGTTATTCATAAGAGCTTTGAAGACCCGGCAGGCTTTACTGGTGAGGAAGATGAGGTGCTTGAAGTTTTTAGAAGAGTAAGGGATGAGATTAAAAATTGGATAGTGGAGACTTTTGGCAAAAAGATTAAAGGTGGTGATGATCTGTGATAAAGGCACATATAATGGATAAAGAGAGTATAAGAAGGGCCCTACTGAGAATTACACATGAGATCCTAGAGCATAATAAGGATGTAAATAGTCTTGTCCTTGTAGGTATAAAGACCAGAGGTGTTTATTTGGCACAGCGTATAGCACAGAATATAAAGGCTATAGAGGGTGTAGATGTCCCAGTTCAGTTTCTGGATGTGACCCCTTACAGGGATGATGTTACACGAGAACTGCCAAAGCAGAATCTTCATCTTGAGGTCGCAGATAAGAATGTGATCATCGTAGATGACGTCCTCTATACAGGAAGGACGGTAAGGGCAGCTATGGATGCCCTTATAGATTATGGTAGACCAGCAACAATCCAGCTTGCAGTACTTATAGATAGAGGACATAGAGAACTTCCTATAAGGCCTGATTATGTCGGGAAAAATACCCCTACATCAAGGAAGGAAAGGGTTGCTGTCCGTCTGGAAGAGGTAGATGGGATAGACGAGGTACTGATAGTAGAAGAATAACATCTCAAGAGATGAGGATAGAAGAAGGGGGATGAGATCTAAAAAATAAAAAAGTAAAAGGAGGAGGGATCTTTATGGTTGAGCTTGATCTGGGTAAGTCTCTAAGGTCTAATCTCATCATCTGGTTCCTAATCTTTTCACTTGTTCCTTTTTCAGTACTGGCCTTTATGGGCTATTCCAGGTTCAAAAGTACGGTGGAGACAACATATATAGGAGCTCTACAGGACCTTGCTAGGACACAGGCAGAAGACATAGGTACAATCCTGGAAGAGAACCTCTCAAAGTTAGAGATGATTTCTGGTAGGACTGATCTTATAATGTCAAGATTGGAGGAGTATGTAAAGAAAAATCCTAAATGGTACGATATCTTTATGACCGATGATAAGGGAAGGGGATTGACAACCAAAGGGGTCAGCATAGATGTTTCCGGAAGTGACTTTTTTAAAACTGTGATGAGTACAGGAAAAAGCGCTATATCCACTGGAACCACTCCAGATAAAAATGAACCTACAATTATCCTGGCAGTCCCCATCTTAGACCCGAATGGTAATCCCTATGGAGTTCTTGGAGCCTACTATCTCGTAAAACCTCTGGCTGAAAGATGTAAGTCTATAAATCTCTCAGAGGGAGGATATAGCTATATAGTCCGTAACGATGGGATGGTTTTAGTCCATCCGGATGAGACAGAGATCTTAAAGGCGAATTATTTACAGGTTGATTCTCCTAGTTTAAGGGAGTTAGCCAAGAGAATGGTCTCTGGTGAACAGGGGTTCGGTAGATATGAGTATAAAGGAGTCCGCAAGATAGCTGCCTTTGCCCCGATAAAGATAACTGGGTGGTCTTTCGGGGTGCAGGAGCCTGAGGCATCCGCATTTGCCAATGTAAATAGTATGATGAGATTTATTATTATTCTGTTTATTATAACTACATTGGCCTTAATATTATTTTCCTATCTTGTTGGTGATTCTATAGCTAAGCCAATAATCAAACTTACCAATATTGCGGATGTTATAGCTAGTGGTGATCTTACAGTAAAGATAGAAGGAAAATTTAAGGGAGAGATAGCTAGATTAGCTAGCAGTTTGGGCAGGATGATAGATAATATAAGTGCATTAATTGTTACCGCAAGAGATACAACCAGAGAGTTATCCTCAACAAGTACGCAGGTAAGCGAATCTACTAATCAGACTGCTCAGTCAGTCCAGCAAATATCTAGTACTGTTCAAGGGATAGCCAATGGTGCACAGGAGACAGCCAAGAATGTCCAGGAGGTCTCCCAATCGGTAGAGGTTATGTCCAACAGGATAGAAGAGCTTGCTAAGAATGCAGAGACTGTATCTTACAGTAATCAGGCTACGGTTAGGTTAGTACAGGAAGGACAGAAGGTGGTCGATGATCTTAACAGGGGATTCAGTGAGACCTCATCTGCTACTGCTGAAGTTGTCAATGCAACCTCTGAACTTGAAAGACTTGCTAATGAGATAGGGCGTATTGTGGAAACTATAACGAGTATAAGCTCTCAGACTAATCTTCTGGCATTAAATGCAGCGATAGAGGCTGCAAGGGCAGGAGAGGCTGGTCGTGGTTTTGCTGTAGTGGCGGATGAAGTGAGAAAATTGGCTGAAGAATCAAATAGAAGTGCCCAACAGATAGCAGAATTCATCGAACAGGTAAGATCTCAAATAAATAGGACTGCTGATCGTATAAATAGCACACTTGATATTATTAACAGCCAGGTAGAGACTGGTACTAAGGTTACAGATACCTTCCAGAAGATAGCTCAGGGAGCAAACTCTGCATTAACAGCGGTACAGAGCATAACCGATGGGATTGTTTCTTTAAGTAAAGAGGCAAGGAGAATTTCAGAGTCTATCCAAAGTGTTTCTGCCATAGCTGAAGAAAATGCTGCCTCCTCCGAAGAAGTGTCAGCTGCAGTGGAAGAGGTTAATGCTGCTATAGAGGAGATAACAGCCAATATAAACAATCTAAATGAGATGGCTAAAAATCTTGCAGAAATTATTTCAAGATTTAGAGTCGAGTAAAAAACAGGGGGAGCTCTAAGCTCCCCCTTTGATTTTCTTATGTCTCCTGTGGATTTATCAGTATCTTTATACCTTCCCCTCTTTTCATTATGTCTATCCCTTCCTGTAATTTACCAAGGGGAAGTTTATGGGTAACGAGCTTTTCTACGGGGACATTTCCACTTTCTAATATTGCTACAGTCTGTGGAAAACTGAACCAGGATATGTAAGAGCCAAATATCTTAAGCTCGTATCTTGGTATGGTGATCTGCTTTATCTGTGGTAATGCGTTTTCGTTCATACCAAAGAGTAAGACTGTTCCCCCTCTCCTTGCTAGATCTAATGTGGTAGCAAACTGATTCCCGACTGCATCTATTACAATATCTGCACCAAGTTCTGTTATATCCACTATTGCTTCCTTGGTATTGACCTCTTTAGGATTAAGTACTATGTCTGCTCCTAGTTCTTTAGCTATCTTTGCCCTGAATGGAGCAGGTTCAATAACTATAATTCTCCCTGCACCCTGAGCCTTTATCATCAGGAGAAATAATAGCCCCATAGGACCAGCACCGATAAGGACAACATTGTCTCCCACCTGTAGATTCAATTTCCTCATAGCATTAACAACACAGGAAAGAGGCTCAGCCAGAGCGGACCTTTCTAGAGGTACATCTCTGGATATTTTATACAGGGCTTTACTTGGAGCAACATTGTAGGGTGCAAATCCACCGTTAAGATATATGCCCAGGGTAGTAAAATTTTCACACATATTTGGAAGTCCTCTCCTGCAGTATCGACAGATCCCACAGGTAAGGTTTGGATCTACTACAACCCTGTCTCCTATATCTACAGTCTTTACATTATGCCCTTTATCAACAACTATTCCTACATACTCATGGCCGAGTATAGCTCCAGGGGTAGCTGGATGACCAGGAGGAACCTCCAGTATATGGACATCTGTACCGCATATACCTGCAAACTCTACCTTCAGAAGGACATCGTCGGGTTCCGTTATTTTCGGTTCTGGCACCTCTTTTATGCTTAACTTACCTTCACCTTCAAAGACCCCAGCTAACATCTTATCCTCCTAAAAACCTATCTTGGGTAGACTGTAGACAGTCTTCCATCCTTCTGATTCTGGCTCTTTCAGATATGGTTCCATCTCTTTGGCAGACCTCAATGTCACCTCTTCTACAGGTGGAACCGTTCCTGGAGGGAAGACCTCTAATATCTGATCTATAACCAGAGTGAGATATTTCAGGATTGCTGCCACAGGCCTCTTAGCCTTTCTTGCTGAACCTGCACTTGCCCTGCCTACAACTCCTTCTGGCTGAGCGACTATTTCTATCGGGGCATGTCCCTCTCCTTCAGACCATCTGTGAGGTCTATGGAATGGTTCTACAGATTTGTCAAAATGTCCATCTGGAAGATAACTCTGTCCTTTGCCAACTGTATCTTCAGCCAGGCTCATATCCACCATACCTTCAGGGAAGAGGAGTAGAGCCAGTGATGTCTCTGACTCATCCGCATGAACAAATGGAGTTTCTACTATATCGGGCTTACCCTTTGGATAGAAGAATTCTCTTACCGCCCTATGCCAGTCTAAGACCTGGAAGATTCCAGGTAGTTGATACCTGTACATAAATTCATGGAGTGCTGACTCTAAGACCCATAATTGTCCATGGTTATTGACCAGTATCTGCTTACGAAAGCCGTCATTCCAGAGTCCAAGCATAACATTTATGAGTAACTCCTTTACAACATCCTGGGGAATGATTATTGTCCCCGGCATACCGATGTGGTGATACGGATGTGCCCCATAGTTGATAGGAGGCCAGACCAGATTGACGGGTCTTCCCTGTTTTTCTGTGTACCTCCTCACACCTTCCAATATCTGGGTTACTACTAGTGTATCAAGTCCAGATATAGAGTGTCTTCCGTGTTTTTCTGTTGATCCTATTGGAATCAGGACTATATCATTTTTACGTCTATTTTCCACCACCTGTTGTCTTATCGTTGTCTGGATATAAGTTCCAGGTTTCCCCAGCTCAGGAGGCGAAGGTATACCATACTCCTTCAGTATTGCATCTATTTCCTCTTCTGAGGCATCCCATATCTGCTTCTTTAACCTGCCTACCTCAGTGTTCTCAAATACTATTCCAGGATTTTCTGTTGTTAACCAGAATTCATTCTGCATGGTCTCTCTCCTTTCTACATCCTTACCATTACTTTTCCATCTTCTCTCTGGCTCGTCTTCTTTATTGCAGATACTGCATCGGAAAGAGAGAATCTGGATGTAATGATTTGGGTCATATCTATTCTTCCAGAAGCCATAAGTCTTATGACGTTCTGGAATGTACCATAGCCAGAATGTCCCTGTGCACCAAAGATCTGTCCGGCATGAGTCTGGAAATATTCAAGGTAGACAGGGACCCTCTCTGCTGCCCTGCCTATTTGAACAATCTTTCCACCTATGGCAAGTGTCTTCTCCATCGCAGGGATAGTTTTGGTTGGAGCTCCAGCGGATTCGACAAGCATATCTGCCCCTGCACCCTTTGTGACATCGAGTATCGCCTCTACTGGGTCCACCTCAGCTGGATTGTATACATACTCTGCCCCTACTAACTTTGCCAACTCTCTCCTTCTGTTAGAGATCTCAAATGCAATAATCTTGCTGGCTCCACTTGCTTTTGCAAGAGCAATCGATGCCAGACCAATTGGCCCTGCACCAAAAACAACAACATATCCTCCTGGTTTAAATCCTTCTGCCCTTACAAACATACCGTTATAGGCGACGCTTGTTGGTTCAACCAGTGCTCCAGCTTCAAATGCCTTCTCTTTATCTCCGTATCTTTCTGCTATCTCATCTATCTTCCAGCAGTATTTTGCTCCAATCAATATATAGTCTGCAAATGCACCATTTATCGTAAAT
>CAZZLK010000133.1:0-5362 GCA_964655195.1 uncultured bacterium | reverse complement strand
CAGGATATTGTGTTACAGCCTAAACTGATTACAAGAAATTCCTGTGGAAGTCCTAGGAGGAGGTGATGTAATTTGATTGAAGTAAGCCCTTAATATGAAGCTCTAGCTTTTAAAATTTTAGAAATAAACTTTTTTGGAGGTGATGTTTTATGAAAAGATTTATAGTGATTATGAGTTTGGTATTGTTGGTGTTACCTTCTATTGCCTTTTCTAAGACAAAGGTAACTTTTTTAAACTTCTTTAATGCTCCGGAGCTGTGGGAACCGTTCTTTAAGAAAGCCTTTGAAGAGTTTGAGAAGGCAAATCCGGATATTGAAGTAGAACACATTTTTACTCCTTACGGAGAGATGAGACAGAAACTTATTACTATGGTTGCTGGAGGAACACCACCTGATGTGGTTTCTGTCCCTTCTGATGTTGCTCCAGAATATATCTCCAGAGGATTACTTCTTCCGTTAGATCCGTATTTAAAAAAGTATCCAGAGATCCGAAACAAGTTAAACGATATATATCCATCTAGAGTTCAGGCATATAAAGTAAAAGGACAACTTTATGCCTTTCCAATAGATATAGGGCCAGATGGAATTTATTACAATAAGGATGAATTTAATAAAGCAGGACTAAAGTACCCTACTGTAGACTGGACAGTTAACGATCTACTAGAAATGGCAAGAAAACTAAAAACAGTAAGCAGATACGGCTTTGATTTCTCTAGGAGTTTGCACAGGTTATATGATATATACTCCGCTCTTGGCGGGCTTCCGTACTATGATACTAAACTAACTAAGACCCAATTTAGTCATCCAAGTTCAATAAAAGCCTTACAGATTCTTGCCGATTTATGTAAGGAAGGAATATCTCCTACAGCTGCAGAATTAGCTACAATTTCTCAACAAGCAGCAGGAACTCTTCCCTTCGCAGCAGGGATAATTCCTATGCAACATATGTGGATAGGAGCGATATCTTATCTCCATAAACCTGGAGTTCCGGTAAAAAATTGGGATACTGCCCCCATTCCTAAGGGTGTTCGTCAGGTACAGATTTCTGGCGGGCAAGGGTTTGCCATAGTGAAAGGCACTAAAAATCCTGAAGCAGCGTTTAAAGTAATAAGCTGGTTTATAAAAGATGAAACACAAATGGCAATGGCTAGGGCAGGAGTATGGTTCCCCGCCAGAATATCTCTAGGACCACTTGCTCAGCCTGAGACCAAGAAACCTGAACACTTCAAAGAGACCTTTATAGATACGATGGTGAAATATGGTTTCCGTCCTTATTGGTATGTTCCGGGTTGGGCGGAAGTTAATCAGAAGATCAGTTCTGTATTAGAGGGGCTATGGAATGGTAGATACGATGCTAAAGAGGCAGCCAGAAGAATTGACGAAGAGGTAAAGGGTATAAAGCTCACCCCAATATTCTAACTATAAACAGTAAGTGGGTAGGTAGGGGAAATAACCTATCTACCCACTTTAATAAGGAGGGAAAAGTGAAATCTATTAGAAGAAAAAGATCTGCACTTGCAAGAGAAGAAATGCTGTATGGATACTTGATAGTAGGTTTATGGTTATTTGGTTTTATAGTTTTTACTGCAGGTCCAATAATAGCCTCATTTATCTTTTCTTTTACCGAATGGGATAGCCTTACTCCACCAAGATTTATAGGTCTTAAAAATTATATAAATGCTTTCTACAGGGACGAACTTTTTATAAAGTCTCTCTATAATACTGGTTATTATACTGCTTTAGTGGTCCCTATGAACCTCTTCCTGATAATCTTAATCTCAAATGCTTTGAGGCATGACTCTAAATTCACCCAAGCTCTAAGATCTGTATATTTTATACCCTCCATACTTCCAGGGGTAGCATCTACCCTTATATGGATGTATATGTTTAATCCAGAATATGGAATAGTTAACTGGGTACTTACATCTCTTGGGTTACCTAAAGTGCTATGGCTGCAGGACCCTAAAACCTCAAAGATTACGCTAGCTTTTTTAGGATTATGGGGAGTAGGGGGAAGTCTTCCTCTGTTCCTTGGAGCATTGAAGGGTATTCCAGAGCAGCTTTATGAAGCCACCAGGATTGATGGGGGTGGAAATTTTGCCTGTTTCAGATATATCACTCTACCGATGTTAACCCCTATAATTTTCTTCAATATAGTGACCAGTATTATAGGAACATTTCAGGTATTTACAAGTGCATATATAGCTACAGGAGGGGGACCAGAAAACTCCACCCTTTTTTATGTCCTCCACCTCTATAATAATGCATTTAGTTACTTCAAGATGGGTTATGCATCTTCACTAGCATGGATACTTTTCTTAATTCTTCTCTTACTGACGATACTTCAATTTAAGTTGGGTCAGTACTGGATTTACTATGAAGTAGAGTAATTGATTAGGAGGTATAGTTAAGATGCTTAAGAATCTAACATTTTCAGGTATTATAAAGTGGATATTAGTATGTACTGGAGGGATGTTAATGGTTTTTCCGCTCTTTATAGTTATTTCTACATCATTGAAAGTATCTGGAGCAGAGGTAGTCTTCCCTCCAGCTTTAATCCCAAAACCTGTAGCGTGGGAAAACTATATAAAAGTTTGGCAAATAGTACCATTTTTTACATTTCTAAAAAATTCTGTCATTATAACCTCAATATGCCTTATTGGAAGATTATTTAGTAATCTATTGATAGGTTATGCTTTTGCCAGGTTACACTTCCCTGGCAGAGATATTCTCTTTATGATTTGTATCTCCACTATGATGCTCCCCGGGATAGTAACTATCATACCTATGTTTATTTTGTACCGTATGTTAGGTTGGGTTAACACCTTTCTCCCCTTAACAGTTCATTCTTTCTTTGGAAGCGCCTTTTTGATATTTATGAGTAGGCAGTTCTTTCGTGGTATCCCTATGGAATATGATGAAGCTGCTAGAGTAGATGGAGCAAATACTTTAAGGATCTGGTGGGAAATTCTATTACCAAATTCTATTCCTCTAGTTATAGTAATTTCGATTTATTCATTTCTCTGGGATTGGAATGATTTTATGCATCCTCTTATATATCTTCACTCTCAGGATAAATTCACCTTAGCTTTAGGTTTGAGAACTTTTATGGGATATATAAGTTATAGCTGGAATTATCTAATGACTGGAGCATTAATAATGATAGCTCCAGTGATATTATTTTTTGTATTTGCCCAGCGTTATTTTATTCAAGGTATTTCTATGAGTGGTATTACAGGAAGATAAATAGATCTTAAATAGAAAGGAGTGTTTTTTATGCCAAGAAAGATTAAGGTGGCAACTACATGCTTTAACGAAGAATTCCGAAGAAATGTATCTCCAGAAGATAATCTTAAAAGGGCTTTAGAGTTACTCGATGTTGCTAAATCTTTAAAGCCGGACTTAATATGTTTCCCAGAGGTATTCTTAGAAACAGGGGTAACTAAGAGGCCAGTTAGCGATGAACTGAGAGATATCCTTATTAATTCTATCTCTGAAAAAGCAAAAGAACTCAGGTCTTATATAGTTATTGGAGGATATGAACCTATAGGAAATGCACAGAGGTACAATTCTGCCTGGCTGATAGGAAGAGATGGTTCAATTATTGGTAGATATGATAAATACCATCCTACTATAGGAGAGATCGAAGACTACAGGGTAAAGCCTGGAAATGAAGTGTCTGTTTTTGAAACAGATTTTGGTAAATTGGGGATAACTATATGTTATGATATAGGATGGCCATCAATCTGGAATACTTTGGGAGATAAGGGGGCAGAAGTTGTAGTTTGGATTTCGGCTTATGATGGAGGATTTCCTCTTCAGGTATATGCATGGAGTAATTTTTATTACATTGTGTCTTCTGTAAGGACTCACCATTCAAAGATAATCGATAAAACAGGTAGAATACTTTCTTCTACTAGTAGATGGTCAAGCATTACATATAAGGTCATCGACTTAGAGAAGGAAATATTCCATATAGATGGTCAATTTCAGAAGCTCTCTGAAATTCAGCGCAGATTTGGTTTAGATATAACTATCGAAGCTTTCTCTGAGGAGAATATATTTACACTAGAGTCCAATAATCCAGAGTGGCCCTTGGCAAGAGTTATAAAAGAATTTGAACTTGAAACATTTAGGGAATATCATAAAAGGGCTGAATTAATCCAAAATAAATGGAGATGATTAATTCTAATGACCTCTTATGAAAGAGTTCTTAATGTCTTTAAACATCAGAAAGTGGATAAAATCCCTGTATATCATATAGGTTTTTCGTCTAAAATAGCTTCTTTACTGCTAGGTCGTGAGGCTTATATAGGGGGAGGAATTCAACAGTGGAGAGAGGCTAAAGCATTATGGGAAGGTGAAGAAGCACATAAAGAATTTTTACAGCGTTCTCTTCAAGATGCCCTTGAAATCGCAGAAATATTGGATATGGATATAGTACGTGCTTCTTACTGGAGACTTCCTATAAAACCAGCTAAAAAGATAGATGAGTATACATTTCTCTATGGAGATGAAAACAATTGGCACATCAGAAGATTTAACCCCATCACTGAGACTTTTGAAATTGTCCAACAGTACCCCTCTAAAATAGAAAGATCCTTCGAAGATATAGAAAGAGATTTGGAGAAAAAAGAAGAAGAAATAGAAAAGTATAATCCCACTCACGAAGACTTTAGCGATGTCCTAATGGCTCTAAAACTATTGAATAACAGGAGAGCGCTAAGAGTAGCTGCGGGGGGGCTTCAGATACCTTTAGATACGATATGGTTGGAGGCTATATACTTGAGACCTGACTTGATAGAGAGGTATATAAATATCCAGGTAGAAAAAGCTATTAAAGATATTAACTTTCTATCAGCCATTGGTGTTAAACTTGTATTTGGGGGAGGAGACCTTGCTAATGATAAGGGCCCGATATATTCTCCTGATGTATTTCGAAGATTTCTTTTACCAGGTATTAAAAGGGTCACAGAGTTATGCCATAGATTAGGACTCTTCTATCTTTTTGGGAGCGATGGAAATCTATGGCCCATAGGTAAGGAGTTATTTGAAGATTCAGGAATAGATGGATACTATGAGATTGATCGTAGAGCAGGGATGGATTTGAAGAAGTTAAGGTCTCAATTTCCTCGTCTCACTCTTATTGGAAATATTAGTTCACATACACTCCATACTGGGAGTAAGTATGAGGTGATTGAAGAGACTTTGGATTGTATAGATACTGCCAGGGAATTTGGGGGTATTATTGTTGGATGTTCTAATTATATAGTCCCTCAGACTCCAATAGAAAATCTCTTGGCTATGGTTGAAACTATAAGAAAATATAGATAAGGAGTGAACTTTTATGTCTACCAAACCAA
>CAZZLK010000132.1:0-15201 GCA_964655195.1 uncultured bacterium | reverse complement strand
CTCTTACATGCCCTTTCCTTATTCCTTACATACACCAGAGATGCAGGGTCATCTCCTACCAGTATTACTGCTAATCCTGGTTTATCTTCAAGATTTTTTACCTCTTCTTTAAGTTCCGTATATATATCTTCTGCCATCTTTTTCCCATCTATTATTCTGGTCATCTAGCCTTCCCCTCTCAGTCCCCTTATCACTCTTTCTAAAAATGCTGTATTTTCCTCTACAAGATCAGGTATTGGCAGATTATAAGGACATTTGGTAAGGCAGACCCCGCACCTTGTGCAATTCTTACCGCTTAGGTATGCATCATATACCCATCCGCTTATGATCTTCTCTTTAGGAAGTCTCTTTACTATCGATTTAGCTCCAAGCAGGGAAGATATGTGGACTCCCTGAGGACAGGGTTGACAGTATTGACATCTCCTACAGAATACTGAGCCAAGTTCTTTTCTTATCCTTTCTATCTCTTCCAGCTCTTCTTCTGTTAATTCATAAGAACCTCTAGCTATAGAGACATTTTCTTCTACTTCTCTTATGGACTCCATACCAGGGTCAGGAATAACGTAACCCTGCCTTAATACATACTTTAGAGCAATCCTGGCATTTTCTATCATACCTCCACCTAGAGGTTTCATTCCAATCAGGCCGATACCTCTTTCTCTGGCTAGATCAAGTATCTTTTCTTCACATTTGTTCTCAATGAAATTATAGCAGAGCTGTATTACTTCAAATTCTCCTGTATCTATAAGCTCAAGTATCATATCTGTACTATGGCTTGAGACTCCTATATGCTTTATAAGCCCCTTCTTTTTTGCCTCTTTCAGCCCTTCTAATGCTCCATCCTTTGCCATTACTGTATCAAATATCTCCTTACTGTTAACACCATGTAATTGATATATGTCTATGCTATCTACCCCAAGATTATTGAGGCTTATCTCCACATCCTTGAGTATCCCATCCTTGGTCCTATTACCAGACTTTGTAGCTATGTATACCCTCTTACGTATCCCTTTAATTGCCCTTCCTATCTTTATCTCACTGTCTGTATAACCTCTGGCTGTATCTATAAGATCTATGCCTAATTCTATAGCTCTTCTTACAACCTCCACTGCTCTATCTATATCTATCCTCTGAATAGGGATTCCTCCAAATGCTATGGGAAATACCTCTATTCCTGTATTGCCGAGTTTTCTCTTTTCCATACCTATTCTTCCTCCTCAAGTCTTTCTATCTCGGACATTATTATCTCTTCCACTGTTAGATTTTTTATCTTGCCCTTATATAGTTGTCTTCCCAGTAGATTATCTCCCTTTACCCAGCGTTCTTCAGGTTTATCCTTCAATATATTGTAAAATCTATTTACCTGAGCACTCAGATAATCTGCCCTATGTACTGTTTCTGCCTCGAGGGTCATAGGTAAGATGGGAGACCCTGTAGAATAATCTCCATGATGGCTCAGTATTATATGGAGTAACTGCTGCAAATAAGATGGCGATAGAGAGCTTATACTCCTTGCCCTTTCTCTTACCGCCATAGCTCCTATGAATATATGCCCCAGCAGTCTTCCTTTTGTAGAGTATTCGATCTGGGTACTGTAGGTCAACTCGTCGACCTTACCTATATCGTGAAGTATAGAACCAGCTATTATCAGGTCTCTATTCATCTCCGGGTACATTTCTCCAGCTGTTAAAGCAATCTTACATACCTCCCAGGTATGTTCTATGAGTCCTCCTATATATGCATGATGTATCATCTTACCAGCAGGGGCAAGTAGAAAGTTCTTTAGAAATCTTTCATCCTTCAGGAATAGCATAATCAGATCTTTTATCCCCTGGTCCTCTATTGTTTCTGCTATCTTTTTCAGGTCTTCCAGCAATGCCAGAGAATTTCTTGGACTCTGAGGGATAAAGTCCCTGGGATCAAACTGACTCGCTGGGGTCAGACTGTCTAAAGCTATCTCCGTATTATTGTTATATATGACGACCCTGCCACTGACCTCATAGACTACCCCGATAGATATATCTTTACCTTCATCGTCCCATCTCCTAGCCAGTATAGAGCCTGTTCTGTCGCCCAGTGTAAGTGTAAGAGAACTTCTGCCGTTTCTATTGGATCCAATAGACTTTTTCAGTACCACAAAGGGCACTCTTTCCAGGTTTGTTCCTTCTTTTAGCTGTGATATATAGTACTTTTTCATCTTGGATACCAAGCCATAGCTTTTGTAGTATATCCTACCCCCATATTCCCTCTTCTATCCAGTACGATAACTCCAAACTCCAGTCCTTTCATCTTTCCCTCACTTACAACCATATCCACCGCTTCCTGTGCAGAAAATTGTCTTAATAGGATATCTATCTTTTTGGCCAATCCAAATTTTATTATATCTTCCCCTAAGCCGGTAGCAGATACTCCTCCCCAGAATGAGGCATATGTCCCTGCTGATATAATGGGACTATCTCCCACCCTGCCTGGAAGCTTACCCCTGACACCACCGGTGGATGTCCCTGCAGAGATAAGACCTCTTTTATCAATAGCTACTGCCCCTACGGTATCGGTAGAGAATCTGTGGGGGATCTCTTTGGGATAAAAAGATGGAAGATCATACCTTTCTGCGAATCTCTCTGCACCCTCTCCGACCAGCATAACGTGAGGAGTTTCCTCCATAATTAACCTGGCAAGTCTTATAGGATTTCTTACCGTCCTGACTCCACCAACCGCTCCTGCTCTTCCATCGGAGGTCATAATACTTGCGTCCATCTCTATGTATCCTTCTCTATTGGGAAAGGAACCCAGACCTGCATCAAATACCCCACTATCCTCCATAAGGGTTATTACTTTTTCAACGACAGAGAGTGAGTCCCAACCATCCTGCAGGAGTTTATGCCCTACCTCCCATATCCCTTTCAGATTTTTCTGATATACCTTTAGAGTATCATCAGGTATATCGCCTGCTCCTCCATGGATTATAAGTCTAATCTCGCTCATCCTAAGAACACCTTCCTATCATATTATCGACTCATTCTAACCTTAAACCTGGCATCAATAACATTGACTATCTCCATCGATAGAAGACTGTAAAGAGGGATAAGGAAGACCTGAGATATAATAGCAGGGATAAGGACAGGTTTCAGTGGTAATCCCAGAAAGATATTCAGTGACAGAGGAACCAGGACCATAGAAGCCAATATCTGAGTTATTGCTATTGAAATAAGATAATCCATAAATGACAGCCTGTCTTTATTATAAGTTATAAATCCTGGTAATATTCCTCTTATCATTGAGATAATTGTAAATGCTGGGATATATGGACCCATAGGATTTATAAAATATCCCAAGAAATCAGAGAGCCCACCGCATAAAGCCCCTTCTATAGGACCAAATAGAATACTGGCAATAATTATTGGCAGAGGTCCAAACCCTATCCTTACTCCTTCTATTCCTCCTATAGGGATCCTTATCGATAGTATTCTTGTAAGGACTATGCTCAGTCCGGCAAGAAGCGATATGTATATTGCTCTTTTGACAACCAACTTCATCCCTCCTATAAATTCATTATCCTAACTGATTATACCATTAAATTTCTGTTATAATATAGCTAACTCTAAAAAAAGAGAGGTGATATCCTTGGCAAAGATCTATAATGTTGGTGTAGCTGGGCTAAACCATGACCATATCTGGGGTCTTCTCAAAAGCTGGCTAGAACAACCTAATGTGAGGCTGGTTGGTGTAGCAGAATCTCACGAGCCGCTTAGAGAAAGAGCTAGAAGGGATTTTGGAATCGATAAGTTTTATGATTCATACGAAGACCTTATAGATAGTGAAAAACTGGACATAATCCAGATTACCTGTGAGAATAGTAAGCATAGAGAGATTACTGAGTATGCAGCATCAAAGGGGATAAATGTCATTATTGAGAAACCTATGGCTGAGAGTTATGAGAGCGCACTGAAGATGTTTGACTCTGCCAGGAAGAGCGGTGTAAAACTTATGATTAACTGGCCCACCACATGGAATCCAGCCATAAGGAAAGCTTTGGAAATGGCTAAAGAAGGAGATATAGGGAGGGTATTTCAGTTTAGATATAGGGCAGGGCATAAGGGACCAAAAGAGATAGGGTGTTCTATCTACTTCTACAGCTGGCTTTATGATCCAAAGAAGAATGGGGCAGGTGCCTATATGGACTTCTGTGGATATGGGGCTCATATGGCTGGTTATCTTCTTGGTAAGCCATTGAGCGTTATAGCATTCGGTAAGAATCTTGTAAGAGATTATATACCAGCGGAGGATAATGCAATACTTATTATGGAATATGAAAAGGCTATGGCTATTGCAGAGGCCACCTGGAGTCAGATAGGTAATGTCCCTGGAGAAAATCCTGTTATATATGGGAGTGATGGGACTATAGCGGTAACCAGAGGTGAAATAATCCTATTCCTGGATGGAAAGGAGCCTAGGGTTATACCCCCAGGAGAACTTCCACCTTACGAGAGGAACGCAGTCACATACTTTCTCCACTGTGTAGAAAATGATATGATCCCTGAAGGACTTTCCGATCCTGAGCTTGCCCTTCAGACGCAGAAGATACTGTCAGCAGGTCTAGAGAGTATGGAGACAAAGAAGGCGGTATCTATCTGATATTATCTAATTCTTCTGGATATATTAAAGCTCTATAGAAGTTCCCTCTTTAGAAAATCGTAAGCCTTCCTCCCGCTTATCTGATGCCTTCCTTCAAATATATCTACGTCAAGCTTCTCTGGGACACCTAATAATTCATATACCTTTCTTACTTTAGATATGGCAAATTCAGTAGCCCTAACTGGAAATATGCTATCCTTTGTTCCGCTTTCTACAAGAAGGGCCCTTGGAGCTATAAGTCCTGCTATATCATACATCTCGGCATACTTTAATATACTAGGTATATAGTTGCACTCACAGTGGTGTACTGAGAGGATACTATCTCTGAATGTATTCAGGTATCCACTTACTACCGCCGCTTTTATCCTCTCATCCAGCGCAGAGGAGAATAGTGACGTCATTCCTCCTCCAGATATACCCATAACGCCGATACTAGAGGCTTTTACTTCTTTTCTTGTCTCTAGATAATCTATTGCCCTTATTACATCCCATACTCTCATTCCTATAACTGTCTTTCCTAAGAGCATAGCCCAGAAAGAGACCTTCCTGCAGGAAGATTGATATTTATCTTTGGCTATATCTTCTGATTCTCTTCTCTCCCCAAAACAGGCTTGCTCTATGGCAAGGGTGACAAATCCGTTTTTCACCAGAGAGATGCCAAAGTCTTTCTGATAGCCGTCCGGTATGGTTCTATCGGTTCCATCTTCCCAGATCCCTACAATATCATCCTTTCCATATCCATGTCCGTGGAGTGCAATTACTCCTGGAACAGGAAATTCCACCCCTTTTGGAATCAGGAGATAACCCACCACACTTGTATCAGGTGCACTGTCAAATACTATCCTCTCCCTTATGTAACTATCAAATTCCTTCCTTTCCAAGACCTCTCCTGATAGGGGCACCCTTTCTGGAAATCCCCCAAGGAGTTCTATGAGTTTACTTTTTAGATCTTCTCGCCACTTTTTCCACTCCTCAATAGTCCTGGCGTTAAACTCATAGATCCGTGGCTGTTCATAAAGTTCTAGAAATGGCTGAAGCGGTCGAAACACTCTTTTCATATATCACTCCCTCCTATCTGATTGATATTTTGTCGCTTATATTACCAGTATAAGATAATTAAATATCGGTTTATTATCAAGTCGAATGTAGATAGTCAAAGTTTAGTCTTCTCTTAAGAGAAGACTTTCTTCTATCTCAAAATTTTTATGGTATAATGTATTAGTAAAGAAAGTAAAGAAAGTAGGGGGTAAAAATGGAAATTGCAAAGATCTCATCCAAAGGGCAAGTTACTATACCTGTCGAGATTAGAAAGAAGCTCAATTTAAAAGAGGGAGATAAGGTATTATTTATAGAAGAAGAAGGTAAAATTATTCTTCTCAATGCTAGTTATGTATCAATAAAAGAAATACAGGAAGCTATGAAAAATGCTGCAGAGAGTTCTGGATTAGATACGGAGGAAAAGATAGAAGATTTTATAGAAAAGGTGAGAGAGGACCTCTGGAAGAAAAAGTATGAGAATAATGCCTGATACAAATGTGGTAATCTCTGCTATTTTGCTTCCTTCTTCTATCCCAGCAAAAGTTTTAGAAGAAATTAGTCTAAGACATACTCCGATTTTATGTTCCTATATTATAGAAGAGTTACACATCATATTTGAGAGAAAGTTTAAAGATAAAATCCAGATACTAGAAGATTTTCTGACAAAATTTCCATCTGAAATAATTTATACTCCGTCTCTTATAGATCTATCAAAGTATCCTGATGTGCCTGACAAGAAAGACCTACCTATTTTGGTCTCAGCAATACTAGGAGATATAGATATATTAATAACTGGGGATAAAGATTTCGCTAGAATAGAAATAGATAGGCCAGAGATCCTTACTCCTAGAGAATTTGTGGAGAAGTATGTATAATTCTATCTTCAGAAGTAAACAAGACTTAAAGCTTGGTTCTTACGGTTGGAGATACTGAGAAAGGTTAATCAGTTTTTGGGAACATTGACTCTGGTGTTATAATTATAATTGACTAACCGGTCAGTCGGAGGAGATCAGGTTGGGAAAGAGAGAAGACATATTGAACTCAGCTTTAAAGTTGTTCCTCGAGAAGGGTTTTAGTTCTACCTCTATAGAGGATATTACTAAACTTGCGGGCATCTCTAAAGGTAGCTTCTATACGTATTTTTCGTCCAAAGAGGAACTTCTCAATGAAGTTGTTAGTCTCTTCCTTGAGGAGGTTAGCGATCAGTTCTCACAGATTTTAGAGAATAAAAAGGGTAAACCATTGGAGCTGATTGAGGCATTCTTTGATCTAAACTTAAATCTAGCCAGAGAGTATGCCTCCAATATCTTTACTATTGTCAGAGAGGTGAGTTTTGCTCCAATTCAGACGAGAGAAAGATTGACCTTTTCTTTCAGCAGGTTGATTGAAGAAAAGCTCAGGGAGTTTATAACTACACTGAAAGGTTCCTGTGATGAAAGTGATATTACTATACTATTGGGGACCGTCATAAACTTCTGGGTGAGGTTTATATTTGGGGAGAAGGTTCCAACTACAGATGAGTTAAGCAAAAGAGTATGGTTTGGACTGAGTTATAAGTTGACATGAAATTACTGGCACAATTTATTGTAAAGAAGAGGGTCTATATATTTATAATCTTTCTCTTTTTAACTCTTCTTTCTTCATTGGTTATGCCTCACAGGAAGTTGTCTTACAGTATCTTTGATATACTACCTTCTGATATTAAGTCTCTGATTGGGCTCAGGATTCTCTCTGAAAAGATCTCTAAAGGACCGGAGTTTACAATCCTTTGTGAGAAGGATAATATAGAAGAGATAGAGTCTTTGGTTAAAAGATTAGACTCCTTGCCATATGTCATATCTGTGAGTTGGTTGGGTAATAATCAGGATCTTGCCTATCCAGAAGAGACATGGAATAGAAATTCTAATTCCTGGTACAAGGATGGCTTCTATAAGATTACTGTAACTCTAAAATCTGCCAGCTCTTATAAAAAGCAGATAGAAGAGATAAAAAAGATACTGCCAAGTTGGGCAGGACTCACCGGAAGTGAGGTGATCTCTTATGATATGGAGAATTATTTTAAGAATTCTACCCTTATATACTTCTCTTTTGGTATCCTCCTAGTAGCTCTATTCTTATTCCTCACCTTTCCAAGTGCTATGATACCTGTTCTCATAGTGTTATCTATGGTGGTTGGAGTCCTAATAAATTCAGCGATTACTGCCTTATCTGGGAGATCTCTCTATTTTCTTATGGATACAATAGTAGCTATACTTCAGGTAGCAGTTACCCTGGACTATGCCCTATTCCTGTACCACAGATATGAAGAGGAAAGGTCTACAAAGGATAAAGAGTCTGCTATGGTATCCGCTATTTTGTCTACATTCAAGCCGATATCCTTGAGTTCTTTAACAACAATAGCAGGATTCTTTGCCCTTACCTTCGGTAGGCTTACCCTTTACAACATAATGGGCTGGATATTGGTTAGAGGTGTCTTTATATCACTCATTGTCATTTTGACATTTTTCCCATCCATTTTACTCTTATTCGATAAGTTTATTACTGGTAAAAAACGTAGAGTGATCCCATTAGGCGTTGGAAGGCTGGGACGGATTGTCGGGAGATATTCTTATCTATTCTCTGCCATTTTTGTTGGTCTACTTTTACTCTCTTTTTATTCGAACAGTAAGACGGAACCAGTCTTTGATATAAATATATTCCTTCCCAAGGATATCCCTTCAGTAGCTACTATGAATAGGGTTAATGAGATCTTTGGCAGGACTGAGGGTGTATTTATAGTGGCAGATGAGAATACTATCGGTTTGACCGATGCACTTTCAAGTATCAAGAAATTAGACGGGGTAAAGGCGGTAATGCACTACTCTACTATTCTTGACCCTGCTTTACCAGAAGAATTGATCCCTGAATCTCTTATAGATAGATTCAGAAATAATGGTTATACATTTGCCTCTATCTCGATAAAGTATAGATTAGGTGAAGGGAGTGGTCTAAAGCTTAAGGACTCTATAAATAAAATATTAGAAGAAAAGGTTAAGGGGGAGGCGTATCTTACAGGAGAATCTGTCCTTTTAACCGATATAAGGGACATTTCATTCAAAGATCAGAGTAAGACTACCCGCATCTCTCTTGCTTTGATAATACTTATTATAGCCATAGGTTTCTTATCTGCATCTGTTCCTCTTGTACTTACTCTGGTGATACAGTTGGCTATCTGGTTAAACATAGGATACTACTATATCTTTAACACACCTATGCCATTTTTTATACCCTCTATCCTGGGTACTATACAGCTTGGAGCAACGATAGATTATGCGGTTCTTTTGACCAGTAGATATCAGGAGGAGAGAAGGAATAAGAATAATCCTCTGGATTCGATAGATAAGTCGGTATATTGGGGTGCCCATTCTATAATAACCAGTGCAGGAACAATGATACTTATGAATCTACCTGCTAGTATCTTGAGTAACATAAAGCTTATAAGGCTTACAATGGGAAGTCTTGCCAGGGGAGGACTTATGAGTTCTTTAATTGTCTTGTTCTTATTACCAGCTCTGCTGGTTATTTTAGATAGAATCTTTAGATCTACATCATATAAGTGGAGTGATGGCAAAAATGAAAGGGTTTAGATTATTCGTTGGGATGATTTTAATATCCCTATTAATTTTTTCCAGCCCGATCCTTTCTTTTTCTAACAGTATATCAGTCTCCGATGATGAAACGGTCTATATCATTACAAAACCTAATGGTAGTTTGGAGAAGATAGTCGTTGTAGACTGGATAAGGATAGAAGGAAATGGAAGCTATACTGTCTATGACAGTGCCTCCGGGCTTAGGAATGTAAGGAAACTTCTCGGGGATGGAACCCTTACTGTCTCTGAAGGAAGGGTAAAGATAGAGGGAAAAGTTAGTGGTATCTCGGACATATACTATAGGGGGGAGACAGATAAGAGACCCCCAGTATCGCTTGGTATTAACTATTATTTCAACGGTAAGAAGGTTCAGTATAGAGATGTAAGGGGGAAGAAAGGGAATTTAAGGGTAGAATTCGCCCTTAAAAATAGAGCCTTAAATAGGATTAAGATAAGAGATAACCTTGAGGATGTCTACACTCCGTTTACAGTTATCATAACTACCAACTTTCCTGCCTCTAAGATAAAGGAGATCAAGGTCTCCGAAGGAGGAACAGTAACAACCGCCGGTAGCAATATAACAGTCAATATAATGGGTATGCCTCAACCAGAGTTTAAAGGCTGGTTAGAGTTCAATATGGATAAGATAGAGTTAGACTCTATACAGATAGTAATAATGCCCTCTTCCCCAACTCTAGCTGGAATACTCAATAGCATTAGTGAATATATGAGTGGTATAGAGCAGATAGATCAGATACTAAAATTTCAGCAGGACCTGTTAAAGCAGATGGCTCAGGAGATAGGAAGTGCTGTAAATAATGGGAATCCAGAAGAGTCTCTAAACAATATCGATAAGATACGGGAAAGGCTTAATATACAGATTAAGAAATTGGAAGAATTAGATAAGAGTCTCGATAGGATGATAGAAAGAAACAGAAGGATGGTAACTCTTGTTAAGGAGAAGAACATTGACGAGACACTATTAAATCTACTGGAAGATGAGAGGAAGGATCTGGAATCTATGAAAGCTAGAGTTAATTCTCTTAAAAAGGATACTTTAGAGATGTATAAACTTTCTTCCGATATCCCTTTGGACAATATTAGAGGTGTAGTTGCCAGTCTTTCCAGGATTCAGATGAGTTTAACAGCAGTGGCTGAAGGTGGAGCTGTCGGATTTGTTATGATACCGGGTCTAAATATGGTGCGTGAAGGTATAAAGACCGCAAAGTCAGAGCTAGAGAAGAGTAGAGAGAAGATGAACATTATGGAGAAGCTGGCTAAAGGTTACAATTCCTTTATAGGAAAGCCTGAAAATGCTAAAAAGAGTGGTGTGAAGTTTGTCTATTACATAAAGTTCGAATAATTTTTGACAAGAGATATATCTGTATGGTATACTCTTAGCTAAATTTTTAGCCTAGATTAGGCTAGAGAAAGGAGAGCTGAGATGAGAAGAGAAGAGTTTCTATCTTTGGCTGATAGATACAGGGTTTTCCCTGTCTATGAAGAGGTTCTGCAGGATACAGAGACCCCAATAGGTCTTCTATCAAGAGTTGTTTCTTATCCGTATGTCTTCCTTTTAGAAAGTGTCGAAAAGGGGGAGTATCTCGGCAGGTATTCATTTCTCGGTTGGATCCCACGGAATGTATATGAGGTATACGATGACCCATTCTCTATCCTGGAGGGTGTCATAGATAAGGACGCATATGCCTCTCCCAATTCACCCAGATTCTGGGGAGGTCTGGTGGGTTATATAAGCTATGATGCGATAAGATGTATAGAAAAGATTCCCTATTCCCCCGATAAAGATCTTATAAAATTTCCCCTGGGGGCATTTATAAAGCCTGAATTTGTTATAGTATTTGACCATGTAAAAAACAGGATGAGCGCCATTACCGATGTAACTATCGATGGGAATGAGTATAACATCTATAATTCTGTCTCTGATAAACTCTCCTACGCATTAGATATACTCAATCTACCGAGAAAAGACATTGATGGCTTTAATTATCAAGAAGAATTAAAGATAGAGAAGAGTATATCAAAGGAGGATTTTGAGAGGGCGGTAGAAAAGGCTGTTGAGTATATAAAGATGGGGGAGGCATTTCAGATAGTATTATCGCAGAGGTTCCTCTTTGATTCAGAGGAGATAGAACCATTACAACTGTACAGGGCACTTAGATTTATAAATCCATCACCCTATATGTTCTTTCTGAAATTTAAGGATACGTATGTTATTGGCTCCTCGCCTGAGGTGCTAGTAAGAGTTGAGAATGGAATAGTAGAAGTTAGGCCCATAGCAGGCACAAGAAAAAGAGGAATAGATATAGAGGAGGATAAGAAGTTAGAGGAAGATCTATTGAGCAATGAAAAGGAGAGGGCAGAACATATTATGCTCGTGGATCTGGGGAGGAACGATGTGGGAAGGGTTTCAGAGCCTGGATCTGTAAGGGTAGAGAAGCTTATGGAGGTAGAGAGATATTCTCATGTTATGCATCTAGTAAGCAGTGTGAAAGGAAGACTCAGATCCGATCTAAACTGTGTCTCTGCGCTTAGAGCCAGTTTTCCTGCTGGAACAGTTTCTGGAGCCCCGAAGGTGAGGGCTATGGAGATAATAGAGGAGCTGGAACCATTCAACAGAGGTCCATACGCTGGAGGGGTAGGTTATGTTACACCTGACGGGAATATGGATACCTGTATAGCTATAAGGAGTATCTTTATGAGAGGTAGAGTTGGTTATACACAGGCTGGAGCAGGGATAGTATATGACTCAGTCCCGGAGGCTGAATATTATGAAACGATAAATAAGTCCAAGGCAATGTTTGAAGCCCTAAGATTAGCCAGGAGGTCAAGATGATACTCCTTATAGATAATTACGATTCATTTACCTATAACCTGGTCCAGTACATAGAGGAGTTGGGCGAAGAAGTGATAGTTTATAGAAATGATGCTATCTCGATAGAGGATATTAAGAGGTTAGACCCCTCTGGCATAGTTATCTCACCGGGTCCATCAACCCCTGAAAATGCTGGTATCTCGGTGGAGGTTATAAGAAACTTCTACAGTGAAAAACCTATACTTGGAGTCTGCCTGGGACATCAGGCGATAGGATATGCCTTTGGAGGAAGGGTTGAAAGGGCTAATGTCCCTGTCCATGGGAAAGTCTCTCTTATCTACCATAATGGGAAGGACATATACAAGGATATACCCAGCCCATTTTATGCTACCAGATATCACTCATTGATAGTTACCGATCTTCCAGAGATCTTTGAGATCTCCAGCTGGACAGAGGACAATATCATAATGGGGATAAGACTTAAGGATTATCCCGTCTTTGGTGTTCAGTTTCATCCTGAATCTTGTATGACAGAGTGTGGTAAGGTCCTCTTGAGTAATTTTTTGAAGGAGGTTAGATGAGATGAGTACGGAAGTCCTGGTAAGACTTTCTAGAGGTGAGCATCTAGACTTGGAGACTACCTATATGATAGTTAAGAGGATAGCTGAGGGTGATATAACAGAATCTCAGCTTGGAGCTCTGCTTATGGGCTTAAGACTTAAAGGGGAAACCCCAGAGGAGATAGCCGGTTTTGTAAAGTGTTTACGAGAGATGTCCATCAAAATTCCAAATAACAGACTGGCTATAGACGTATGTGGAACAGGTGGAGATAGGAGTGGAACATTTAACATCTCTACCGCTGTTGCCCTTCTCCTTCCCAGATATGGGGTTGCTGTGGCAAAGCATGGTAACAGGTCTGCCTCCAGTATGTCTGGGAGTATAGATGTGATAGAAGCCCTTGGTATACCTTATTCTAACGATCCTAAAGTGGTGGCTCAGGAGATAGATGAGAAAGGGATCTCTTTTATATTTGCCCAGTATTTTCATCCTATAGTTGGAAAGGTCGCTAAAGTCAGGAGAGAGATGGGCTTTGGAACGATCTTTAATCTGTTAGGTCCATTACTCAATCCGGCAAGGCTCAAGGCTCAACTTATAGGTGTCTATAGCGAGGATGTACTTGAGAGACTTTCAGAAGTGGTAAGGATTCTAAATATGCACAGGACAGTAATAGTCCATGGCATTGCAGATCATCTGGATGAGGTTTCTATATCTGGTCCTACCAAGGTAGCCCTCGTTGAGGATTCAAAGGTTGAGACCTTTGTCTTTGACCCCAGAGATATCGGATTAGAACTTTACCCACCTGAAAGCATAAGGGGTGGGTCCCCTAAAGAGAACGCAGAGATTATAAAGGCTATCCTCAATGGCGAAGGTACCCCTGCCCAGAGGACAGTTGTAGCCCTAAACGCTGGATTTGCCCTGTGGACTGCAGGTGAAGTGGTGAGTATAGAAGAGGGAGTAAGACTGATAGGGGGTGATCTACATATCAATATTAGATAGGATAGTTAGAGACAAGTTAAAAGAAATACCCTCTCTGGAGTCCTATAGAAACAGATACAAAACTGTAGATTCTCATTTTAAAGATATATTTAATGGAGAAAGTATGGCTTTTATTGGAGAGGTAAAACCTGCTTCACCAGTAAAGGGTGAATTTCTCGGTAGAGACAATCTGGAATTTGTTATAAGAGAACTTGTGAACTCCCCTATATCTGCAGTTTCTGTGCTTACCGACAGTCACTTTAATGCCAGTATCGAGAATATAAATCTCGTAAAGAGATATACGGATATCCCAATACTCCGTAAAGATTTCATAATAGACGAATTACAGGTCTTTGAGTCCAGCTTCTATGGGGTAGACGCAATCCTTCTGATCGTCAGGATACTGACCGAAGACTCACTCAGGTCACTTTATAATCTGTCTGTATCTTTAGGGATAGAACCTGTCGTTGAGGTCTACGATGTGGAAGATCTGAAAAAGTCTCTTGCAGTTAATCCCGGTATAATCCTTATAAATAACAGAAACCTCAAGACATTTGAGGTTGACATAAGACATACTGAGAGGATGAGGAAATACATCCCTGATAATGTGAGGATAATAAGTGCTAGCGGTATATCTTCTAGGAAAGACATAGAGTACCTTGAGAGCCTTGGGATAGATGGGGTTCTTGTCGGAGAAGCTATAATGAAATCTGAGAATATAAGGAGAAAGGTTATGGAGTTGATGGGCATTGAGGATTAAGATATGTGGTATAACTAGGATAGAGGATGCCTTATTGGTGGGTGAATTAGGGGCTTGGGCTATAGGACTGATCTTTGTTCCGTCAAGCCCCAGGGTATTAACTCCCGAAAGGGCTAAGGAGATAGTATCCACCGTGGATAGCCTTTATCCGGATCTATTAAAGATAGGTGTCTTTGCAGATCAGCCCGAGGATTTTATCTCTCATACGGTTACTCTCTGCGGGCTTGATGGAATACAGCTTCACGGGAAGGAGCCTCCTGAGTTTCTAGAGAATTTCGACTGTAAACTCAGGATAAAGGCATTTACAATAAGCGATGGAATCGATACAGAAGATCTCGTAGAAGAGATGAGAGATTATAGAGGTTACCTGCCACTTATAGATATACCTAAAGGTCAGAATGTCTCTCAGGATATATTACTTGAATTTGCTTTTGGTTTAAAAAGGCTTGGAATTGACTTTATCGTCGCCGGAGGTATAGGACTGGATAATATAACGAGATTTCTCTCATTAGACCCATACGCTATCGATATTGCTAGAGGTGTAGAGGTTAGTCCTGGTGTAAAGGACAGGGAAAAATTACTAAAGATATTCAGATTAGTAAAAGGAGATGAGAGCGGTGTACAATCTACCAGATGAACGGGGTTATTTTGGAGAGTATGGAGGGAGATTTGTCCCTGAGACTCTTATGGAACCACTTTTACAGTTAGAGTCTGCTTATAACAGATTAAAGAATGACGAGGCTTTTTGGCAGGAGTTCAATAAACTCCTA
>CAZZLK010000131.1:0-5344 GCA_964655195.1 uncultured bacterium | reverse complement strand
CAAGAATCGATCTTCAGTTGAAAGGTGTATGAAACGTATATTGATAGATTATGAGCTAGAAAAAGCCAGAGTTTATAGTAGGAAGCAATGGGTATGGAGGATAGCTCTTATATGCATAAACATCCATCTGGATGCCTGGAGAGACTATGCTAGACCTAACATAGTTGGACATCTTACCAGTTGGGCTGAAGAGGCAACCTAGACTTAAGTTTATCGGAAGCTAGATATTAAGGTGTAAGAGAGACTACAAGAAGGTCTCTTACCTATATTCCGCAGGAGTGCCAAACATATAGGCTAGAAGCCACATTAATTTTTACGATAAATAATAAGCATATGTGGAAAATACTAAATTTATAAGGTGTACCTGCGGAATGTGGGCTCTTAGTAGCTAATTGCACTTTTTGTCCCAATATTTAATTTTCAAGGTGCGTACCCCTTATTTTATAGGCTCTTATAGCCCGGGGTTATTAAGTTTTTCAATCTAACTTTACCTATATTTTATTCCCCCCACATTTGTCAAGGGGGTTTCCGAGAGGCTACGTTTTTTATAAAATTATACTCCAAACTTCCAGGGGTAAAATTTTGATTACGGATCAGATACGACCTAATCATTCTCTCTGAATATCTCTTTAGCTTATCATCATTTAACATCACACAATAATATATAGCAAAGAAAAGCAAAAAGTCAAGCTTATATGCTGACATGGCAGGAGGGGATTTTGGGAGAGTTTAATACAAACATAAAAATGGCTCCCCGGGTAGGACTCGAACCTACAACCAACCGGTTAACAGCCGGCCGCTCTGCCTGTTGAGCTACCGAGGAACACGATAATATTATAGAATATTTTATAGATTAGTCAAGGGGGCTAGGTTTTCCACCAGATTACTTCCAATAATACACCTTCAGGACCATAAAAATAGCCATACTTTCCCTCTGGAAACTCTAAAGGGCCAAGTATAAATTCAATACCTTTTGATTTCAGGTACTCATACATCTTATCCATATCCTCTACTAAAAAGGCTATGTGTTCTACCCCACCCTTCTTTCTCTCTTCCCAGCTTACTTTATCTCCTTTACTTGGCTTTTCATCAGGGGCTATTAACTCCAGCATACTGTTGCCAGTGTCTAAGAATATAATTCTGGCTTTCTCCTTTTCATCATAAAAGTCCTTTACTACTTTAAATCCTAAAATCTCCTGATAAAACTTAATATTCTCTTCAACATCACTGACTATAATAGATATATGGTCCAATCCTTTTATAAACATAACGCTCTCCTCCAATGATAGATTTTGGCAATAATATTGTAAGAGATTTTATTGAAAAGTCAATTGGTGGATATGGTATAATTAGGACCAGGAGATTGATTGAGAGTAGAGTCTATAATGAGTAAGATTCTAGATCTGCCCAGTGGATATGTAGAATTACCCGCTTTTTTCCCGGACGGTACCAATGGAGTCGTCAGATCTTTAGATAAAACCGATCTACTTGGCGCTAATATTCAGGGTATAGTGATGAATACATTACACCTTATGAGAAAACCAGGGATCAGTGTTATAAAGGAATTAGGAGGGCTTCACAGATTTGTAAATTGGGATAGAGTTATCCTTACAGATTCTGGCGGATTTCAAGTATTCTCTATGCTCAGAGAGAACAGTAAATATGGAACGATAAATGAAAAAGGTATCATCTTTAGGCCATCTCCAGGCGAGAAGATAGAACTTACCCCTGAAAAATGCATTCAGGCTCAATACTTATGCGGTGCGGATATATTTATGAGTCTGGACTACTGTACTCATCCCGATGACCCTTACCAGACCAATAAAGAGTCCGTAGAGATAACTGTTGGATGGGCTTTAAGGTGTAAAAAAGAGTACGAAAGACTCTTAGAAGCTTATCCTAGAGATAAACGTCCCCTTATCTTTGGAATAATACAGGGGGGAAAGGATAGAGAATTAAGGAGGATATGTGCCGACTCTCTTATAGAGATAGGCTTTGACGGGTATGGATTTGGTGGTTGGCCTTTAGATAAGGATGGAAACTTATTGATAGATATTTTAGAATATACTGCCAGTCTAATGCCTGATAATCTTCCAAAGTATGCGATGGGTATAGGAAAGCCAGAGAATATTGTCATATGCGCAGACCTTGGTTATAATCTCTTTGATTGTGTTGTACCAACCAGAGAGGCAAGACACGGAAAGTTATATGTACTCAACCCGGAGGTGGATCTTACAGAGAGAAAATTTTATAGTAATATCTTCATAAAAGAAGAAAGGTATACCAGAGACGAGAAACCCATTTCTGAATACTGTAATTGCTATACCTGTAGAAACTTCTCCAGAGGATATCTACATCACCTCTTTGAACTGGAAGATTGTCTGGCATTCAGGTTAGCCACCATTCATAATCTTTACTTTTACAGTGAGCTTATGAGGCTTATAAAGGAGAAAGGATATGCTTGAAGAGGTGGTAGAGAAGATACAACTCTCAAAGAAGTATAAATACATAAGCGAGAAGACTATCTTGGAATTGGTAAAGATAGAGCTACCTAAACATAAAAGTGAGAAAAATCTGATAAAGGCAGTTAAAAACAGGCTTCATCAGGTATATGGAGCATTCCTGAGTAGAAAAGATACTGAAAAGATCAGTAAACTTCTATCAACACTGGAAAGCGGGGGAGAAGATATCAGAGATATAGCTAAGGAGATACTTCGCCTGCATCAGTCTACCAGGGAAAGACTCGATATTTATGAGGAGCTCTACAGAGAAATCTTTGATGTTACTGGTAAACCTAGTTCTATGATGGATTTAGCCTGCGGACTAAATCCATTCTCCATTCCATATATGAATATAGATAGACATGTAGATTATTATGCGTATGACATAGATTCTACGGTTATAGAAAATGTTAACAGATTTTTAGGCATCTTGGGATATCCAAGGCTAGCCAGCGTAAAGGATGTTCTCTTTGAAAGGATTGAAGAATATTCAGATCTATGTCTTTTATTTAAATTTCTCCCTACAGCAGAAAGGATACGGAAAGGTTCATCGTCGAGATTACTGAAAAGTATAAACAGTCGATTTATAGTTGTTTCTTTTCCTCTGAAGAGTATTTCAGGGAAGGAAAAGGGGATGTTAGAAAATTATAGTAGGATCTTTGAACCTGTTATGGAGGAGTCCTGTAAGATCAAGAAAAAGTTTGTCTTAGGCAATGAGATATTCTATATACTCACAGGGGGAAATGATGGGTAAGTTATATGTGGTTGCCACACCCATAGGTAATCTGAAGGATATTACGTATAGAGCAATAGAGGTACTTAATAACTGTGACCTGATTGCTGCTGAGGATACAAGACATACAGCTATCCTATTAAAGCATTATGGTATAGAAACCAGAATGATATCTTATCACAAGTATAATGAGGAAGAGAGGTCAAAATTACTTATAAGTTATATAATGGAAAAAGGTATGGATATAGCCCTGGTTTCTAATGCAGGGACACCCTGCATATCAGACCCGGGATACAGGATAGTAAAGGATGCAAGAGAAAAGGGGATAGAAGTGATACCGGTTCCAGGTCCATCTGCCGTTATGACAGCTCTATCTATAGCTGGAGTACCTACAGATCACTTTCTTTTCCTGGGATTCCTTCCAAGAAAAGAGACTGAGAGGGAAAAGATTATAAAGGGTATAAAAGAAAAAGGGATAGAAACCGTGGTTCTTTATGAGTCTCCTAAAAGGATAATATCTTTAGCAGAACTCATTGTCAGAGAATTGCCTGAAGCTACTGTATGTTTCTTCTGTGAGCTTACAAAGGTCTTTGAAAGGTCATACACAGGAAAGATCGAGGATGTTCTCGAAGAATTAAAGAATGACCCAAATGTCGATATAGGAGAGTATACAGTGGTGATATACAAAAAAGGAGAAAGAGTTGAAGAAGACAGGTTAGAGATAAGTGTGGAGGCTCTGCTTGTAGACACTATAGTCAAAGAGAAAGTCTCGTTAAAAGAGGCTATCGAGATAGTAGCTAAAAGATTCAATCTCCCCAAAAAACAGGTTTATAGAAAGGCATTAGAGTTAAAGAGAAGTATCGTAAAAAATATAAAGGAAGGTGAAGACTTATGAGGGCTTTGGTATATTATGGCACACAGGATATGAGGGTCTCGGAGATAGAGAAGCCTGAAGTAAAAAAGGGTGAGGTACTCATTAAAGTAGAGGCTTGTGGTATCTGCGGCTCAGATGTACATGGATATTTAGGGGTAACAGGCAGACGAATACCTCCAATGGTTATGGGACACGAATTTACAGGAATTGTCTCAGCCTTAGGGGAAGGAGTAGAAGATGTCTCCTTAGGTGATAGGGTAGTTGTCTATCCGGCAAGGTTCTGTGGGAGATGCGATTTTTGTAAGGTTGGACTGACAAATCTCTGTATAAATAGAACCATATTTGGTGTTATGAATGTCAACGGAGCTATGGCTGAATATGTATCTGTTCCTAGAGAGAATATCCTGAAACTTCCTGAGAATATAGATTTTGTCAAAGGAACTTTTTTGGAACCACTCTCAGTAGCCTACAGGGCAGTAAAGACCGCCGGAGATATTCTGAATCGAAACATATTAATAGTTGGGGCAGGTACAATTGGACTATTGATACTCCAAATTGTAAAGCTTGGAGGGGCAAGGACCGTTTTAATTACTGATATAAATGATGTAAGACTTGGAATAGCCAAGAGACTTGGAGCAGACCTCACTTTAAATCCTGATAGAGAAGATATAAAGGCATTAATATCTCAGTCTATCCCTGATGGAATAGATCTGGCTTTTGAGGCGGTTGGCTTAGAGTCAACAGTAAATCAGGCACTAACTATTCTTAAGAACAGAGGTACCTGTATATTTGTTGGAAATTCTATGAAGAATATTACTATAGATATGCAGAATATAGTCACCAGAGAATTGAGAATACTCGGTACCTACACATATACATTAGGGGAATTCAGAGAGTCTATAAGCCTTCTAGGAAAGATAGATGTAGAAACAATGCTAAGTAAGGTGGTACCTTTAGAGGAGGGACCAGAGGTCTTTAGAGAACTTATACAGAAAAATAGTAATCTATTAAAGGTGGTCCTGAAGATATCCTAAAGAGAGTATAGTTTCTCTACACTATTTTTTATTCCGTATAGCTCTATAAGTTCTCTTATCTTATACGCAACTCTCGTGCAGGCAAAACTTATATCATTATCGCTCTCTTTCAGTCCTTTCTCATATGCCTGTCTTATCTCTGTACCTATATTGATCTTTGTTATCCCATTCTCTATGGCCAGTCTCAGATACTCGATCCTTA
>CAZZLK010000130.1:0-9428 GCA_964655195.1 uncultured bacterium | reverse complement strand
CTCGCCTCTGGGGTCTATGTGGACAGAGATGTTTGCCTCTTTTAACTTCTTCTTAAGTCTATCCTGGACCTCCAGGGCTATCCTGTGAGCCTCCTTTGCAGATAAGGAGTCTTCCACCTCTATATGGAGGGAGATAGCCTTACTACTCTGATAATCATGGACAAGTATATCGTGAAGATCCAAGACTCCAGGTACGGACAATGTGATATCTCTAATGCGATTCAACAGGTCTTTATCAGGAGCCTTTCCCAAAAGAAAGTCGACAGAGGACTTTATCAATTCTATACCAACCCATCCTAAAAGGATAACTACAATGAAACCAAAGACCCCATCGATATAAAAGAGTCCAAATCTGACAAATATGAGACCCAAACCAACAAATAAAGAAGCTATAGCATCACTTCTATGATGCCAGGCATCTGCTATAAGAGTATCGGAGTTAATTTTCTTCCCAAGGAATATTGAAAATCTTGCCATCCATTCCTTAAATACTCCAGAGATAACCATAAATATGACCACATATATATTAAAACTCACAGTGACAGGCTTTATTATCCTTTCTATAGATGCCCTGCCAAGGTCATAGGCTACTATCAAAAGCATAAATGCTATTATCAGTGTAGCTATCTGTTCAATCCTTCCGTGACCAAAAGGGTGCTCCTCATCTGCAGGCTTACTCCCAAGTTTAAAACCCAATAAGACTATTATCGATGTTAATACATCAGAAAGTGAATGGAATGCTTCTGCAATCAGTGAGATACTATTCAGGGCTGTACCTGCCAGAAATTTAACCAGAAACAGGATAATGTTTCCTATTATACTTACCAATGCCTCTAAATAGCCAAAGTCTTTCCTAGACCTAACCTTACGAGAAAAGAACCTTTCTAAAAGCCAGGCGTTAACATTCAAAATATATCCCTCCTCCTATAAAAATGGATTATCAGTAGGAAGTCCTGCAGTAAAAACTACTGCTGCTCCAGAAAGGAGCCCGGCTTCGCCTGTTCTTCCCTCAATTAGAATTTTAATTCGTTTCCTTGACCTGTCAACTCCTTATAAGGGTAAAAACTCAGGTTTTCTCTTATTAAAGACTGCTAACCTTTTAAATCCAAGACCTTTTACCAGTTCATACGCATCTTTGATAAACTTCCCTGCATCTTCAGGCAGATGCGCATCAGAACCAAAAGTAATCGGTATGTCATATTTAGAGAGAACTTCAAGAAATTTCGGAGATGGATATATCTCCTTAACAGGTCTTCTCAAACCTGACGTATTTATCTCCAAGACTGTACCTGAATTAGCTATCACTCTGGCAATTTCTTTATATATACTATCTATATTTTCAGGTAGAGGCACTCCCCAGAGTTTTATAAGATCCAGATGAGCTATAATATCGAACAATTTACTATTAATAGCCTTCTTAACCCTATCAAAATAATCAGTAAAAATTTCCTCTAAGTTATTACTCCACCTGGGGTCATCCGGATCTATATCAAAACCGAAACCACAATTAAGCCAATGTACAGAACCCAATACGTAATCGAATACCTTGTAACGTTCTAAGAATTCTCTAATCTCATCCTCCTTCTCTGGGAAATAATCCATCTCTATACCTATCTTCACATTGTATATATTCTTTAACTCCTCCATAAAACCTATATACTTCTCCAGCGAGCTATCACACCATTTTTCGGTATAGGGGAGATGCTTATAGATGTCTCTAGCCTCTATAAACCTGTGTCCGTGTTCACTTATACCAATCTCTTCTATCCCGTTTTCCAGTTCTCTCCTGTAGAATTCTTCCCACCATTCCTTTGTAAACTCTCCCTTTTCCAGATGCATATGATAGTCGAGTATCACTTTATCCTGGCCTCCGTTTCTTATAAAAATTTATGGCGGAGAGGGTGGGATTCGAACCCACGGGGTATTACTACCCGCTCGCTTTCGAGGCGAGTGCTTTAAACCACTCAGCCACCTCTCCACCAGGGAAAAGTTAATCTTCCAAAAAGCCTGGGGCTCTAATCTTGAGTTTGTTCTCTACCAACTCCTTTATTGCTATGCTTAAGGGGTTCAATTTCTTCGTAAAGATCGTAGCAGTATCATATATCTCTTCTGCCCGCTTGGTTACCGCTATTGTTATTATATATCTATTGGTAGTTAATCTCAGTACATTATCAAGGTCTGATATCTCCAAAGTATTCAACCTCCTTTAATACCTTTGGTATAAGTCTCCTCTCGAAAAATCTCAAGATCCTAGTACTTATAAAGTCTCTATCTGTCAGTGGTTTTACCAGTATACTCTTAATTCCGACTGTATTACTACCAAATACATCCATAAATAGCTGATCCCCTATTGATAATATCTCTTCTCTCTTCAAACCAAGGATATTCATAGCCTTAAAGAAGCCAAAAGGCAATGGTTTAAATGCATTTGTTATTACCGGAAGTCCTAGCTCTCTACCAATATATACAGCCCTGTCTCTCTTATCTGTATTGGACAAAAGACAACACTTTATCCCTACATTCTTTAGTTTTTTTATAAATTCTCTGGCAGTCTCAGGGATATCCCAAGATCCCCAGGGGACAATGGTATTGTCTATGTCCAATATAATTCCCCTGATATTATAACTTAACAGTCTTGAAACATCAATATCCGATATACAAACAGCATAACCAAACGGTCTCAAGTATCTCGATAGCACTATTCTTTTACTTGAAATTCAGCCTCAACAGATCCGGTAGCTTCCAGGACCTGAGTCTTTGTATTAAGCACCGCTTCATTGCTCTTTAAAGTTATATCTTCTCTACTTATGATCACATTACCAGTTAGACGGAACTCCTCTTTATCTATAAGAAATATTCCACTATTAGCAGAAGCCTTTGTCCCTTCCTGTTCTACCGTTACCTGCTCTACCTTTGCCTCCTTTGTATTAGTATTGTAATCTAACTTACTGCAGGTTATAGTGGCAGAGATATTTCCCTTTTCATCAAGGCTCAGGATCTTTACATCCTTCTTTATCACTATCCTGTTGTTATTCAGCTCGGCTTCCATATCTGTTCCAGTAATCTTTAACTTCTCCATCTCTACCCTTACAACTCCTGGGACAATCATAATCTGTTTGTCCTGGTCAAAATCCAATTTATTCCCCCATATCTTCGGCCCATCCTTAAGTTCAACCCTTACATTACCCTCTACCTTTAAGAGCTTTGATTTCATATCGTAGATAAACTTGTCTCCATATAACTTACCACTTTGGGTGGTGGTTTGCTGTTTCTGGGCATAGATAACGGTAGGAATAAATAGCATTAAACAGAGAGTTAAGATAAGTAACTTACGCATACAACCTCCTTTTAAAACTCCAGTACTGGATTTCCTGAAAGTTCTATTCTCTGAGCAATAAGATCTGCTCTTATATTTCTACATCTAACCTTATAGGAAGCAATACGAACCTCTATGTCTCCATTAGCCTCAAAGATACTGTTCCTGTTCTCCCAATTCAGCGAATCTGCAAACACCTCAAAATCTTTTCCCCTTATTTTCCCCTTAGAGTATATCCTAAAATCACTGGTTACCAGATTCACCTCTCCACCTATACCCTCAAAAGAGACTAACAGCTCCCCCTTCTCATCAAAGACACTACCCTCTATCTTTCCATCTATAATAGCGTTAGTCTCGGTTTCAGCTTTAAACCTATCCGCCTTCAAGATAAAACTCTTTCTACCCTCATACATTCCTACTATCTCTCCACCTTCTATCAGCAATTTTGGACCAGTTACAGGTTCTTTCTCTCTTTCTGGAGAAGACCTCCAGAGCCACCATCCTATAAGAGATATACAGAGGATTATTGCTATCAACGTAAGATATCTCATATCATCTCTGTAATCTCTCTATATCGATTCGCCACCTCATCTAGATGTTCATAATCAGTCATATCCAGCTTTATCGGAGTGATGGAGATATAACCGTCTCTTATAGCCCCTAGATCACTCTCCCCTTCCCCATTGTCTACAGGGGATGCATCAAGCCAGTAGTATGGTTCCCCTGAAGGGTCAAATCTTTTTATGATTCTAGGGAGATATCTCTTGGAACCTTGATGGGTAAACCTGACTCCTAAAGGTTTCTCAATGGGTGGAATGTTTATATTTAGAAGAGTATCCTTGGGAAGGCCATATCTCAGGATCAATCTGGCTAATTTACAGGTAAAATCTCCAGCCATCTCTAGGATCTCCTTCTTTACTTCGCCATAAGAGGCTAGAGAGACTGCTATGGAGGGAATACCACATATAACTCCCTCCATAGCAGCAGATACAGTTCCTGAGTAAGTAATATCTATCCCAACATTAGCACCATGGTTTATCCCAGAGACTACTAGGTCTACCCTATCCTTTATAATCTCATATATGCCAATAAGGACACAATCCGCAGGAGTTCCAGTCGTTACCCAGGTCTCTATATCATCAGAGACCTTCTTTATTCTTATAGGCTCTTTTAAGGTTATCGAATGGCCACCAGCACTCCTCTGCCTATCAGGAGATACAATTACGACTTTACCTAAACCACTCAGATACCTCCCTAGTACCAATAAGCCTGCGGCATCAAGTCCATCGTCATTAGATACTAGGATAGTAGGGAGATCTTTCGTCATCTACGGGGTTCTACTATAAACTTTATCGCTGTCCTTTCCTCGTTGTCTATCTCTACATTGACAAATGCAGGGATACAGACGATCTCCAAACCGCTTGGGGCTAAGAAACCTCTGGCTATAGCTATAGCCTTCACTGCCTGATTCACCGCTCCTGCCCCTATAGCCTGCATCTCGACAATTCCCTCTTCTCTTATTACCCCTGCTAGAGCTCCGGCAACAGAATTTGGATTAGACTTTGCAGAAACCTTTAATGTTGTCATTCCTCAATCCTCCTTATAATATTTTCTAATTCTTTCTATGGATATAGCCTTACCCGAACTGGTATCTATCTCCAAGATTATCCCATTAAAAAGAGTCCTGCCTTTGGCGACTCTAAATCTCCTAGGAAGAGATGTAAGAAATTTTTCTATAATAATATCCTTATCCTCTCCTATAATACCATCTGCAGAGCCGATCATCCCCACATCTGATATGTAGGCTGTCCCCAAGGGTGATATTTCTTCATCTGCAGTCTGGACATGAGTATGAGTTCCAAATATTGCACTTACCATACCATCTAGGTATCTCCAGAGGGCAATCTTCTCCGAAGTGGCTTCTGCGTGAAAATCAATAATTATAGACCTCACACCTTCACCGTGCAGTTCTTCAACAATCTCTTTCCCTTTTCTAAATGGACAGTCTAGGTATACCCCTGTAAATACACGTCCCATAAGATTAATGATACCAAGTTTTTCTCTGTTAGGCAAGTTTAACACCAAATACCCCCTGCCTGGCACATCAGGGGGATAGTTGAGGGGTCTAAGTATTCTTTCTTCTTCTCTGACTAACTCGACCCCTTCTTTCTTATCCCAGATATGGTTTCCAGAGGTAATTACATCTACAGAAAGGGAGAAGAGCTCTTCCGCAATCTCTTTGGTTATTCCAAAACCACCGGCAGAGTTCTCCCCATTGACTATCACGATATCTATATCTACTTCTTTCTTAATATCTTCAAGAGCTTTAGCCAGGGCTCTTCGGCCAGGCCTTCCTACCACATCTCCGCCGACCAGGATCTTCAGGATATTACCTTGCATATTCTATCGCTCTCGTCTCTCTTATGACTATTACCCTTATCTGTCCAGGATATTCCAGCTCGTCTTCTATCCTCTTGGCAAGATCTCTGGCTAGCTCATAGGCAGACAGATCGTCTATCTTCTCAGGCTCTACTATAACCCTTATCTCTCTACCAGCCTGGAGGGCATAAGCCTTTTCAACACCATCAAAAGCAACCGCCAACTCTTCAAGCCTCTTTATACGCTTTATATAAGCCTCTAGAGTCTCTTTACGAGCTCCTGGTCTGGCTGCAGATATGGCATCAGCTGCCTGGACCAGAACCGCCTCTATACTGTTAGGAGTCTCCTCCCCATGGTGGCTTGCTATGGCATTTACTACAATCTCGTTCTCATTATACTTGCGGGCAAACTCTGCCCCAAGGAGTGCATGGGGACCCTCTGCATCGTAATCTAAAGCCTTCCCTATATCGTGAAGTAGACCTGCCCTCTTTGCCAGCGTAGGATCTAATCCCAATTCTCCTGCCATCATTCCTGCCAATCTGGATACTTCCTTAGAGTGTTGAAGGACATTCTGACCATAGCTTGTCCTAAATGTAAGCCTCCCGAGCGCCCTTACAATCTCGGGGTGTACTCTGGTTATTTTTGCCTCAAATATAGCCCTTTCCCCCTCTTCCTTTATCCTATTCTCAACTTCCTGTTGAGCCTTTTCTACCATCTCTTCTATACGGGCAGGATGTATTCTTCCATCCTGGATAAGTCTTTCAAGGGATATTCGGGCTATCTCTCTCCTTATAGGGTCATAACTCGATAGAACAACAACCTCCGGAGTGTCATCTATTATGAGATCCACTCCGGTCAGCATTTCTATGGTCCTTATATTTCTCCCTTCCCTTCCGATAATCCTTCCCTTCATCTCCTCACTGGGAAGGGTTACAACTGTTACTGTAGAAGAGGCTACTTCATCAGAGGCGCAACGCTGTATAGCGGAAGCTATTATCTCTCTCGCTTTCTTATCTGCTTCCTCCTTTAGCTCCATCTCTATTTCGTATAACCTTGCCAAAGCTTCTCTACGCGCCTCTGACTCTATATTCGATATCAATAACTCCTTTGCCTCTTCTACCGTCATATTGGCTATCCTTTCTAACTCCTTAAGACTCTGATCTTTCAAAGCCTCTATCTCTTTCTCCATCTGAGCTATGGATTCTTCTTTTGCCTGTAAGACCTTCTCCCTCTTCTCTATCTGTTCCTGTCTCTTCTCTACCGCCATCTCTCTCTGTAATATTCTCTTCTCCTGCTTCTGTAGCTCGCCTCGCCTCTGTCTTATCTGACGATCCGCTTCGTTTTTTATCCTCTCTGCCTCATCTTTGGCAGAAACTATGATCTCTAACTTCTTCTTCTCTCCCTCAGCCTTTGCCTTTTCAATTATCTCATTCGCTACCCTCTCCGCATTCTTTAGTATCCCCTCTGCCTTGAACTTTCGGTAGATATAACCAATGCTTCCCCCAGCTAGGAAAGCTATTATTCCTATAATAATATTCCAGATTATGGTAAATCACCTCGCTATTCATCATAGAACCCCCGACTTTTCTAAAATCTGGCGCTCTATCTCGGCTGCCACGTCGGGATGCTGTGTTAGATACTCTATTGCTCGCTGTTTTCCCTGGCCAAGTCTTTCCGTGTTGTAAGAATACCAGGAACCTGCCTTCGTTAATATTCCTAGCTCTGTCCCTAGATCGACAAGTTCTCCCAATCTTGATATTCCCTTTCCGTATATTATGTCAAACTCTGCCTGTCTAAAAGGTGGAGCCAATTTATTCTTCACTACCTTGACCCTAACCCTGTTACCAAGTGATTCATCTCCGTCCTTTACACCCTCGATCTTTCTTATATCTAATCTTACAGAGGCGTAAAATTTAAGAGCTCTTCCCCCTGGAGTTACTTCTGGACTACCATATCCACTGGACTGCATCTTCTCTCTAAGCTGATTTATGAATACACATGCAGTCTTAGACTTACTTAATGTGCCAGCTAATTTCCTTAATGCCTGAGACATAAGCCTTGCCTGAAGGCCAATAAATTGATCTCCAATCTCTCCCTCCAGTTCAACCTTTGGAACCAATGCTGCTACAGAGTCTATAACGATAATATCTACCGCTCCACTGGAGGAGAGAGTATCTGCTATACCTAGAGCCTGCTCTCCACTATCAGGCTGAGATATCCACATCTCATCTATGTTCACACCAAGATTTCTCGCATAGATAGGGTCTAATGCATGCTCGGCATCTATAAATGCAGCTATACCCCCTCTCTTCTGTGCTTCAGCAATCATATGAAGAGCAAGAGTAGTCTTGCCCGAAGCCTCGTGCCCAAATATCTCTGTAATTCTTCCTCTGGGAATTCCTCCTATACCCAAAGCAATGTCAAGACCAAGTGAGCCAGTAGGTATGACCTCTACCTGTAGTTTAGTGCTGGCTTCTCCAAGTCTCATTATGGAACCCTTACCAAAGTCCTTCTCTATCTTAGCTATAGCTCCCTCAAGTGCCTTTAGCTTCTCTTCAGAAATAGACATCTTCTATCTTCACTCTCCCCCTGTTATTCTCCTATAATCTTAGTTATAAATGCCCTTCTTCTAGGGCCGTCAAGCTCTACAAAAAGTATGGACTGCCAGACTCCCAGGTCCAGATCACCATTGGTTAATGGTAATGCAACATAATTACCCAGGAGTATAGATCTCAGATGAGCATCGGCATTGTTGTCTATAGCATTATGCCTGTAGTTATTCTGCTGAGGTATCAACTTCCCAAGGATCTCTTCCAGATCTGTCTCCAGATTTCTCTCACTCTGATTTATATATAAAGCAGTGGTGGTGTGTAAGGAGTAGACCAAAACCACCCCATCCCTTATACCACTTCTACCTACCACCTGTCTTACTTGAGAACTTATATTTATAATCTCTATCCTTTTCTGAGACCTTAAGTTTGATACTTCCGTGTATGTCTTCACCTGTCAAGCCCCCAAATTAAAAATTGGTCGGGGCGAAAGGACTCGAACCTTCGGCCTCCTGTACCCGAAACAGGCGCGCTCCCAACTGCGCTACGCCCCGCAAGATTAATTATACCAAAGAATTTAACATAAATCTATAAGGGCTTCTCTCTCTGGACCAATACTTACACCTAAAACCTTAACATCAAGAAACTCTTCTATAAATCTTACAAAACTCTTTGCATTAGGTGGAAGCTTGTTTCCTTCTATCTTCCAGCCAGGGAATACCTCATATATCGGCTGGCAATTCTCCAGTACCTCAAGAGATGCAGGAAAATGATAGAATTTTTCTCCCTCATACTGATAACCAATAGAGACCTTAACCTCAGAAAGGCCATCTAAAACGTCAAGTTTTGTTATGTATATCCCATCTACCCCATTTACAGCACAAGAGTATTTAGTCGCCACACAATCTAACCATCCACATCTTCTTGGCCTACCCGTTGTTGTACCGTACTCTCTACCCTTCTCCCTAAGATAGTTACCTGTCTCATCCTTAAGCTCGGTAGGGAAGGGACCTGCACCAACCCTTGTCATATAAGCCTTTGCCACTCCAAAAATCCTCTCCAATTGTTTTGGATTTATCCCCGAACCGGAGAATATACCACCTATACCACTCGATGATGAACTGACATAAGGATAAGTACCAAAATCCACATCTAATAGAAAACCCTGCGCCCCTTCTAGCAGG
>CAZZLK010000129.1:0-31059 GCA_964655195.1 uncultured bacterium | reverse complement strand
GTAACAATACATTACTGGAGGTAAAGGGATTAAAGAAATACTTTCCGATACAGAAGGGGTTTTTGAGGAGGGTGGTAGGGTACGTAAAGGCGGTAGATGATGTAAACTTCTTCATAAAAGAAGGAGAAACGCTGGGACTAGTAGGAGAATCAGGTTGTGGGAAGACAACAACAGGGAGATGCATACTTAGGGCGATAGAACCTACATCAGGGGAAGTGCTATTCAATGTAGATGGGAATATGGTAGACATAACGAAGCTGAACAAAGATGAGCTAAAGAAGATGAGAAGGTATATGCAGATGATATTCCAGGACCCCTACTCATCACTGAACCCGAGGATGACGGTAAAGGACATAATAGGAGAGCCATTACTGGTAAATGGAATAGCAAGGGGAAAGGAATTAGAGGAGAGGGTAGGGGAACTGATGAGAGCGGTAGGGTTAAGGCCAGAGTATATGATAAGGTACCCACACGCATTCAGTGGAGGACAGCGTCAAAGGATAGGTATAGCGAGGGCACTGGCATTGAATCCAAAACTTATAGTATGTGATGAGCCGGTATCAGCCCTTGATGTCTCCATACAGGCTCAGACACTGAATCTATTACAGGATCTGCAGGAGCAGTTCCATCTTACATATCTATTTGTCTCCCACGACCTTGGAGTAGTGGAGCATATAAGCGATAGGGTAGCGGTGATGTATGTAGGGAAGCTGGTAGAGATGGCAGAGACGGAGGAGCTATTCAAGAATCCGAAGCACCCATACACGGAGGCGTTGTTAGCAGCTGTACCTAAGCCAGACCCGAAGTATAGAGGTATGAGGAAGCTGTTATTTGGAGAAGTGGCAGACCCAGCAAATCCACCGAGTGGATGTTACTTCCATCCGAGGTGCCCATATGTACAGGATATATGCAAGGTAGAGCATCCACAGTTGAGGAACCTTGGTAATGACCACTTTGTTGCCTGTCACTTTGCTGAGAAACTGAGTCTGGTAGGGATAGAATGATATGTGGATCTCTATAATAGTATTCTTTGCCTTTGTTGCTTTATTTACCATAGGGTTTAGATATACTGTTGTCTTTGCTACCAGGATGGTGGCAAAGAATATAGAAAGACTCCATAGGACTACAGAGAGTATTCTGGATACAAAATTACCTCCAAAGGACTGGACAGAGAAGTGGGATCGAAAGATTAGAAGATTGGGCGATGGACCTGACGATTTGGCAAAAAAGGAAAGGCTTAAGCTTCAGGCAAAGAACCATTCTTTAAAAAAATTAGAGGCATTAATGAATTATTATAAAAACTCTAACCTGGTCGAAGATGAAGAAGCCCGTTTCATTATACTTGAGGAGCTTAGAGAAATAGGTAGATTCTGGAGTAAAGACTGGGATAAGGTTGTATCTTCGCACTTTTAAATTCCTAGAGAAATGCCACATTGTCTAGAAACAGTATGCCTTGCTAGATCCCTCTAGCAAGGCATCTCTTTATAAGTTCTTTATTCTTCTTATAAAGTATAAGAGTGGTAAACCTAAACCAAAGCAGGCAATTAATTCTCCAAGCCCTACCCAGAATATCCCCCAATAGACAGGAGTTTTTAAAATAATAGCCAGATACGTTCCTACCCCAATAGCATTAATTACTACTGGAGGAATAGGTGCCTGCCAGTCCTTTTTGACCTTTGAGGTAAGGTATGCTGCAATTAGAGTAAATACACTCCCAAGCCCTATGTCTAAGATCCCATACCCTCCCACTATGTTGGCTATGAGACAACCTATAAAGAGCCCGGGTATTGCAGATTTATCTATTATAGGTAGAACGGTCAATGCCTCTGCTACTCTTACCTGCATTATCCCGTAGCTGATTGGGGCAAGTACTATTGTCAGTACGGCGTATATAGCTGCATAAAGCCCTGCTCTGGCTAAAAATCTTATAGAGTCCCTATCCATCTCTATATCTGCCTATCTTGAGGATTCTAGCAATATTTGCTGTTTCATCTATAAAAAACTCTATCGAACTATCGCTACTTGAAAGTACCACGGTAACACCAGGACCATGACCTGCCTGAACACAATCACAGTGTATCACTATACCAATACTCCTGGCTCCCTTTCTATAACTCCTTCCATATCTATTATCCATATCCATTATTCCTACTATATCTCCCAAGCACAGGTCTTCGAGCCCAAGACTTCTGATGGCCTTTCTGTCCTGGGTCATAATGTCATAATCTCCTGAAAAACTTGTTGCAGACCCTATCCCAGAACCCATAAGTTCTGCAGGAATGATCTTTCTTACACCAACTTCTAGTCTGTCTTCAAGCTCTCTTATGTTCAACATCGCCAGTAACTCAGGAGATATATTCATAACCTTTATCCGTGGAAAATCCTGTATCTCTAGTCCCTGTCCGTAAGATTCTATCTGGATCTTATCACCGATTACCAGCTTATTAAGTACATCCTCGGGGAAGTCTATAAGTACGTGTTCTATTCCTCCATGCTTCCCAGTAACTGTCCCTATTTCTCCTTTTGCCTCCCCACTAATCACCCTTGCCCTGTTTCCGATACAGGAGAGGATATTTAAGGCATTACTTTCATCTCTTTCCTTGTTCTTCAGACTTACTCCAGGTTCTACATGGTCTCCTACCCAACCTAACGCCGGATCTCCAACCCTTACGTTATAGGTTATTCCCCCTAATGTTGGCAATACAAGTCCCTTTCCTTCAGCATTAACTCTATACGGTGATATTATTGTTGGAGAAGAGACTTCCCCGTATACAGATAGTTTTACAAGCCTTTCTGTATTCAGTCTCAGTTTACTTCATCTCCTTTCTTATTTCTTAGCCTGTTGGTTTGCCATATAAGCACAGATAGCTATTATTGCTCCTCCGATAATGTGCAGCCATAGATCAGTTCCTGTCATCTTCCTCAGTATTGGAATAACTATAGTTAGTATGCCTATTACAACATTTATCCAGTTATACACCATCTCCTTTCACCCCCTCCCATTTATAAATTTTGTTTCAAATACAATATAGATTATATAGCAATGCTCACGTTTTATCAAGTCTCACGGGACTCTTCTTTATATTAATCCCATATGTTATAATGAACTCTATAATAAATAGAGAATTTCAGGAAGGAGGAATTTTGATTATGGTTCCAGAAGATTTAAGATATACTGATACTCATGAGTGGATAAGGATAGAGGGAGACATTGGAATTGTTGGTGTTACTCAGTATGGATTTGAAAAACTAGGTGATGTTGTATATATCGAACTTCCGGATGTGGGAGCTAAGGTAAAACAGGGAGAGGCTTTTGGGGTAATAGAGTCGGTAAAGGCGGCGGTCGATCTTATAGCCCCTGTCTCAGGGACTGTAGAAGAGGTAAACGAATCTGCAAGAAAGTCTCCAGAAAATCTTCCCAATGACCCTTATGGTGAAAGCTGGCTTATAAAAATCAGGATCGATAATCCTTCAGAGATTGAAAAATTGCTGTCTAGCAGTGCTTATAAGGAGTTGATAAAGGAATAATATGGATTACATCCCTCATTCTAAAGAAGACATACAGTATATGCTCGATGTCCTTGGATTAAAATCCATGGATGAGCTTTTTGTGGATGTTCCAGATAATTTAAAACTTAACAGAGACCTTAACATTCCAGAAGGAATTACAGAGATAGAATTGGTAAGAAACTTAAAAAAGATAGCAGATCTAAACCATACCTCAGATAGATTCTTATGGTTTTTAGGTGGAGGTTGTTACAGACATTTTATCCCTCAGGCATTGAATGAGGTTATTCATAGAGAAGAATTCTACACCTCATATACCCCTTACCAGGCAGAATTAAGTCAGGGGACACTTCAGATCCTGTTTGAATTTCAGACACTTTTATGTGATCTTTTACATATGGACGTTACTAACGACTCTATGTATGACGGAGCTACTGCATCGGCAGAGGCTATGTTTATGGCTTGTGATATTACAAAGAGAAATAGAGTCCTGGTTGCCAGGTCTTTACATCCAGAATATAGGATGGTTATAAAGACATATGCTGAATCTAGGGGCATCGAGATTATAGAGGTTCTGTACGATAAGGATTCAGGTATGCTGGATATTGATATGTTAGAGAGATCTGTTCAGGATTCTGCGTGTCTCATATTTCAGAACCCAAACTTCTTTGGCATCATAGAGGACCCAGGAGTATTTGAGCCTCTAGTTCATAACAGTGGGGCGCTGCTTATACCGGTTATTATAGAGCCATTTTCACTTGCTTTGATAAAACCTCCCGGAGAGTATAGAGCTGATATAGTCTGTGGCGAGTTACAGTCTTTTGGTTTGGGTATGAGATATGGAGGACCTTCTGCTGGTTTTTTGGCTACAAAGATGGACTATATACGCAGACTACCTGGAAGAATAGTTGGTATGACCAATGATGCCGAGGGTAAGACAGCATATGCATTTGTTCTACAGACTAGAGAACAGCATATAAGGAGGGCTTCAGCTACCTCCAATATATGCTCTAATGAAGCCCTATGCGCAATGAAGGTAGCTATTTATCTATCATTGCTTGGTGAGGAAGGACTTAAAGGTGTAGCCTTAGTATGTCATCATCTGGCAAACATTGTCCGTAAGGAAGTTGGGAATTACTTTACTGGTTCGCATTTCAATGAATTACTGATCCCATTAAATAGATGTTCATCAGAGGTTAGAAATATCTTAAAAGAAAAAGGAATCCTGGTTTTAGACCCCTCCAGATGGTATAAGGAGCTTGATGATGCAATCCTGGTTGCTTTTACTGAGATGAATAGAGAGGATGAAGTCTACAGACTCTTGAAGGAGATAAGGCAATATGTTAGAAGGCTCGATATTTGAGAAGAAGAGGACTAGAGTTACTGGATATATAGATGTACCTGAGGTTAAGTTAGAGATCCCCGAAGATCTTTTAAGGGAAAGTTCTCTGAAGACTTTTCCCAGTCTGAGCGAGTTGGAAGTTGTCAGACACTTTACCAATCTATCCCGCCTTAACTACGGAATAGATAACAATATGTACCCTCTTGGTTCCTGTACTATGAAATACAATCCAAAGATAAATGAAGCATTGGCTGAATTGGATGGATTTGTAGATATCCATCCATATATGGATGAAGAATATACTCAAGGGGCTCTAAAGATTCTCTATGAACTGGAAGGATTTCTCTGTGAGATAACAGGTATGTCTGCATTCACTCTTCAACCCTCTGCCGGGGCTCATGGTGAATTTACAGGACTTCTTATGGCTAAGGCGTATTTTAAGGATAAAGGTGAAAAAAGAGACCTGGTGATAGTTCCAGACTCTGCCCACGGGACAAACCCGGCAAGCGCAGCTATGGCTGGTTTTAAGGTGGTTGAGGTAAAATCAGATGAGAGGGGGCTGGTATCTCCTTCGGCCATAAAGCCTTACCTTAATGATAATCTTGCCCTTGTTATGCTTACAAATCCAAATACCCTGGGCCTTTTTGAAGAGGACATAGGAGAGATAGCATATCTAGTTCATAAAGCTGGGGGACTCTTATACTATGATGGAGCAAATCTTAATGGTATAGTTGGGATTACAAGACCTGGAGATATGGGGTTTGATATTGTGCATCTGAATCTCCATAAGACATTTTCTACTCCACATGGCGGAGGTGGACCAGGGTCTGGACCGGTAGGGGTAAAAGAATCACTGGTTCCTTTTCTGCCTGTTCCAAGGGTGGTCTTTAGAGACGGTTTTTATTCTTTGAATTATGCCTTCCCTAAGTCTATAGGAAAGGTAAAGTGTTTCTATGGTAACTTTACTGTTCTGGTTAAGGCTTACTGTTATATAAGATTATTAGGTAGAGAGGGATTGAGGGCTATAGCGGAGATTGCCACCTTAAATGCCAATTATCTACAGAGTAGAATTGGAGAATTTTTAGATATACCTTACAAAAGACTCTGTAAACATGAGTTTGTGGCATCTCTTAAGTCTTTTAGATCTAAAGGGATTAGGGCATTGGATGTTGCCAAAAGGCTTATAGATAAAGGATTTCATCCACCGACAGTATACTTTCCACTTATTGTTGAAGAGGCATTTATGATAGAGCCTACTGAGACGGAGACTCTCGATACTTTGAATAGGTTTATCGATGCCTTAAGAGAAATTGTTGAAGAGGTAAATTCTAACCCTGAGTTAGTTAGAGAAGCTCCTAGAGAACATCTGATAAAGAGGATAGATGAGGCTAAGGCTTCTAGGACCCTGAGAGTTAAGTGGTAATATGAAGGTAATAAAGACAATAATTCTCTCTCTAATAACTCTTATACTAGTCCTTATCATTGCTGGTTCTATCCTTACGATAGTGATTATACTTCAGTATCTCCCTAAATTGCCTGATCCCTCTCTGCTTCTAAGATATAACCCCCCTGTAAAGACTACTATATATGATGCCAAAGGGAGACCACTGGCAGATCTATATGCAGAAAAGAGGATCATTGTTCCTATAAAGAATATCCCTCAGCACCTAAAAGACGCAGTAGTTGCCATAGAGGATGAGAGATTCTACTCTCATTCAGGAATAGATCTGAGGGGTATAGCCAGGGCAGTATATAAGGCTATTCGGGCTGGAACAATTACTGAAGGTGGTAGTACTATTACCCAGCAACTCGCCAGGAATGTCTTCCTTACACTGGAAAGGACTCCATCGCGTAAGATAATGGAGATGCTTCTGGCTATGCGTATAGAGGCTACTCTATCCAAAGATGAGATCCTTCATCTCTACCTAAATATTATATACCTAGGTGAAGGCTGTTATGGAGTAGAATCTGCATCCAGGACATACTTTGGTAAATCTGTCAAGGATCTTGATCTTGCAGAGTCTGCATTACTGGCAGGTATTATCAGGTCACCTGAGAACTATTCCCCTTTCAAAAACAGGGATCTGGCAATTTCCAGACAGCGAATAGTGTTGAAAAAGATGTTTGAGCTTGGATTTATTGATGAAAAAGAGTACAAATCTGCGTTGAAAGAAGAGCTGAGATTTTTTACCGGAAAGGAGAGTTACTGGAAGGCTCCATATTTTGTGGACTACGTTCTGAGTATTTTAAAGAATGACCTGGGCTTTAAGGATATAGAGAAGAATGGATTGAGTGTATATACCACTATTGATCTGGATATACAGAGGAAGGCAGAAGAGGTATTGAAGGAAGGGTTAGAAAAGGCTAAAGGGTATAATGTCTCCCAGGGAGCTCTGGTGTTATTAGAGAACAGTAATGGTTACATAAGAGCAATGGTAGGAGGGAGGGATTATAGAGAGAGTCAGTTCAATAGGGTGACTCAGGCTTATAGACAGCCTGGTTCTGCCTTTAAGCCATTTATTTATGCGGTAGCTATTCAGGAGGGATGGAAACCTGAAGATACAATAGTTGATGAAGAGATAAGCTTTAAGGTTGGTAACAAGTGGTGGACACCAAAAAACTATGATGAGAAATTTAGAGGTACGATTACGTTGAAGGATGCCCTGGCTTATTCTATCAATATCCCTGCTGTGAAGTTACTATACGAGGTTGGTATAGATAAGGTACTTGACCTTGCTATAAAGATGGGGGTTCCTCTGGACCGTTCCCTGGATAGAAATCTGGCTATAGCTTTGGGAGGTCTTACCAATGGAGTAACTCCTCTTCAACTGACTCAGGCATTTTCTGTATGGGCAAATGGTGGAATCCTGATAAAACCTGTAGCGATAAAAGTTGTTTTTGATAGGGAAGGGAAGATTCTTTATAAATCTGAGACAAAACCAGTCAGAGTGATAGATACAGACACCGCAAAGACCATCGCTGAGATGTTGGAGAATGTTGTGAAGTATGGAACCGGTAGAAGGGCTAACTGTGGCCATCCATGTGCCGGAAAGACCGGAACTACAAGTGACTATCGTGATGCCTGGTTTGTTGGTTTTACAAAGAGATATACTGCCTGTGTCTGGATGGGAAATGATGATAATAAACCTACTAGTAGAGTAACTGGAGGGATGTTTCCTGCCGAGGTCTGGGGAAGGCTTATGGGTTATGTTCTCGCTAACACTCAACCGTTACCTCTTTTTTAATGAGCCTTCAGTTATCCTTATGGTATAATTAATAGGATGAATAAGTCTAGAAGTTATAGTTGGAGAAATGTAAGAACTGATCTTGAAAAAGTGTTAAGAGAGTTATTATTGAATAAGGGATGGGTAGAGGAGAATAGGAGATCCTCTGCTGAATGCTGGAGATTGAGAACAGACGGATTTATGTGTATCTTCTATAAAAGTGGGACTCTTTTTATCTCTTATCCTGATAGTAGAGACTCTGAGTTTAAAGAGATAAGAGGTATAATAAATAGTTATGTTGGAACAAGATATGTACCCCCTTCTAGAGATTTTCTTGTCGGGTTTGATGAAGTTGGTAAGGGGGAGATTATAGGGAGTATAATTTTGGCAGGAGTAAGATTCCCAAAAGAGCTCTTTGATGAGCTAGATATTATCGTGGATAATGTAGATACTAAGCGCAGTCACAGCATAAACTACTGGGAAGAAATATACAGGGAACTGGAAGGGTCTAAAAATAATGGCTTACTCTTTTTTACTGATAAGATATTACCGAAAGAGATCGATGGAAAGAAAAGTCTGAATGTAATCCTGGATCAAAGGTACAGGATATTTATAGAGAGATTGATATCTGGGATTGATGTTGGTAGGTGCAGGCTGGTGATAGATGACTATGGTGCAGGTAGAATCTTAACTGATTACTTGGAAGGGCTAAAGGAGAGAGGGACAGAGATAGTGATAACTGGTAAGTCGGAAGACAGGTATTTAGAGACTAAAATAGCTTCTATCATTGCAAAGAGAGAAAGGTTTATGGAGCTTCAAGAGATAGGTATACACTCGGGGTTAGGAAATGCTGGTGATAGAAAGACTTTAGATTTGTTGGAAGACTGGTACAGAACCCATAGAGAATGGCCATGGTTTGTGAAGAGGTCATTTAGAACAGTAAAAAGAATAGAAGAGTATATTAATAGTGAAGGAAGGTGAATTCTTATGAAGGCACAGGTATTCTATGGTCCACAGGATATGCGGTTTGAAGAGATCCCAACACCAAGCCCTAAGGAGGGAGAGTTACTCCTTAAGGTTGAGGCTTGTGCGGTCTGTGGAACAGATGTGAGGATCTATTACTCTGGCCACCACAATGTAAAACCGCCCCAGGTAATAGGGCATGAGATCACCGCTACTATAGCAGAGATTGGTAGTGGGGTTGAAGGGTATAACGTAGGAGAAAAAATAACTGTAGTGACGCCCGTTGGATGTGGGCATTGCAAGTATTGTCTTGCTGGAAAGGTTAACCTCTGCAGTAGTTTTAGGGCTATCGGGTATAATTTCCCTGGAGGTTTTGCAGAGTATATGATTTTACCTCAAGAAGCAGTGAGACAGGGAAATGCACTGAAGTTACCGGCTAATGCCAATCTTGAGGTCTCTGCGTTGATAGAGCCTCTTTCCTGTGTGTTGAACGGACAGGAGTATCTAAATATTAGTTTTACCGATACTGTTGTGGTTATAGGGTCAGGTCCTATAGGATGTATGCACACCGCAGTAGCTAGGGCTAAAGGTGCAAGTAAGATTATCTTGGCAGATATACAAGCAAAGAGGTTAGAAATGGCAGAGCCTTTTGGCGCTGATCTTCTTGTTGATTCTTCTAAAGAGGACCTTGTAGAAGTAGTAAAGAGGGAGACCGATGGACTTGGTGCGGACGTGGTTATAGTGGCAGCTCCTTCTGGGCAGGCTCAAGAACAGGCATTACAAATGGTGGCTAAGAGAGGAAGAATAAGCTTCTTTGGTGGACTACCTGGAGATCGAGCTAATATCACACTGAACAGTAACATAGTTCACTATAACGAGATCTCTATCTTTGGGGCATATGCATCTACTCACTATCATTATTATGAAGCAGCAAAACTATTAGCCAGTAAGAGGGTAAATCTGGAAAGACTTATTACCCATATCTTACCTCTAGAAGACCTGGTTAAAGGTATCGAGCTTGTAAGACAGGGAGAAGCATTGAAAGTCCTGATAAAACCATAAGAAAGGAGATAATAAAGAATGAGTGAAGTTGTGGATATAAGGGCTCAACTAGTAAAGTGGGGCAAAAGATTGGTAGAAAAAGGTCTGGTGGTAGCTGCTGGTGGTAATATAAGTGCTAGGGTTGGAGATACAATGTTCATATCTCCCAGCGGCTATTCTATATCAGAAGCTACAGAGGAAGACTACGTTCCTGTTGAGATAAGTACAGGCAAGATCCTGGATAATTTTCCATTGAAGCCTTCCTCAGAAGTATTGATGCATCTTAGGTGCTATAGGGTGAGGTCAGACATAAGAGCCATAGTGCATGTCCATCCTCCTCTCCTTGTTGGAATTATCAGTGCTGGAGGGATGATACAGCCATTTACCCCTGACGCTGTTGCTTTATTGGGTAAACCTGCTATACTTGACTATATCCTTCCAACTACAGACGAGTTAGCCAGAGCGGTAGAAGAGAAGGTAAAACATTCAGATGTGATCCTTTTAAGAAATCACGGAGTTGTAACTGTTGGAGCAAACCTTAGAGAAGCATGTTACAAGGCAGAGGTGGCCGAGGATACCGCTAAGTCGTTACTGGCTGCAAAGATAAGTGGGATCTTAAGACTCTTTACTGAAGAAGAATTGGACGATATTAAAGGTTTGAGTTCTGAACAGTATAGGCTTGAGATAATGAGAAAGATGCAGGAGACTTAAAGTTTTTACTTGGAAATCTCTTTATGCTATAGTATATTTTAAATCTATGAGGAAAGGAGGAAGGGGATGATTAAGACAGAGCATTTATATAAAAGGTATGATAAGGTAGAAGCGGTTAAGGACCTAAATATATCTGTAGAACCTGGAGAGATATATGGCTTTTTAGGACCAAATGGTGCAGGTAAGACAACTACCATTATGATGATACTGGGCATAATAAAACCAACGAGTGGAAAGATCCTGGTCTTTAATAGAGACCTGTACAGTGATTATTTTGGTATAAAGAGAAAGATAGGGGTGGTCTCAGAGGTACAGTACCTGTATGAAGATATGACCGCCTACGAGTATCTTTTATTCTTCTGCGACCTTTATGGTGTAAAGAATAAGGAGAAAAAGATAGAAGAGCTACTATACAGGGTGAATCTGTACGATAGAAAGGATGACCTCCTGGGACATTACTCGAGAGGTATGCAGCAGAAGATAGGATTTGTAAGGGCACTACTGAACGATCCTGAATTGCTTATACTTGATGAACCTGTCTCTGGCCTTGACCCAACAGGTATAAGGGAGATAAGAGACCTTATCCTAGAGGAGAATAGATTGGGAAGGACTGTATTTATGTCCTCCCATATCCTTTCTGAGGTGGAACGTATCTCTCATCGGGTGGGTATACTCAATAGGGGCAGATTGGTAGCAGAGGACACTATGGAGAATATCAGGAAGAAGCTTACCAGTGAGGTGGAGATAGAGCTTGAAGTAGATAACTTTGATGTTGAGGCAGAGAAGAGGTTGGAGACACTACCTTTTGTCAACAGTGTCACGAAGGAGGATGGAAGATACCTGGTAAAGGTCAAGGCGGATAAAGACTACCGTGGAGAACTGGTAAGTTTCATCTCTTCTGTAGGAGGCAATCTCAAAGAGATAAGGAGGAGAGAGATGAGTTTGGAAGACGCCTTCATTACAATTACAGAAAAGAACATATCACTATTCTCCTCCGAGGAGGTAACAGAATGAGTTATAGATGGGTTGCGATAAGGTCTATCATAAAGAGAGAAGCAAGGTCCAGCTTCTTCGGTTTGGGACTTTATATAGCAAGTACTATAGCCTGTTTTGTCTCTGCTTTTATATTTAACAGTTATATAAATACCGTCGAGGGGAATAATATAATGGTTATGGCTTCACCTCTAAATACCCCTCTGTTCTATGCGGTTATTGTTGCCACCCTCTATACAGCCATATCTTCCTCAACTGCGCTTTCCAGAGAGAAGGATAAGGGGACTCTGGAGGTATTGTTCTATGGCCCTGTAGACCATCTTTCTGTTATACTGGCAAAATTCTTTGAAGATATAATAAGCTTTCTAATAATAATGGTCTTAGTTACCATCTATTTTGTATATACTGCTATAGTCACAAATCTTGGATTTTCTATCTCTTATCTCTACGCTGTTGTCTTATCTATATTTATAGCAGGATGTATGTCTTCATTTGGCCTCTGGCTTTCTTCTCTTACCGCCCGTATCAGAACTTCTGTCCTATTACTTATAGTAATTATGGGGGGATTATTGGGTTTACAATTCCTGCAGAACTACATACTTACTCTAAAGCCAGAGGACCTCTCCCTTTCGATGGTATATGTTATGGGTATAGTCTCCAATGTCCTCAGGATTATCAGATGGGCTTCTCCATTTAGCTATCTAATGAATGGAATAAATGCAGTAGCTTTGGGTAGTACGAGTATGTATCTTGAAAATATGTTAGGCGCATTGGCTTATACAGTTATTATGCTTATTATTTCTGTCTACACGTTAAAGTGGAAGGGGGTAAGGAAGTTATGAAAAGAAGATATCTCATATTCTTGATCTTACTGGTATCTCTGCTTCTCTCTTCAATAGAGGTATTCGGAGCTGCACCTCCAAAGAAGAGGGAGATTGTCTACAGTCTTAATGTCTGGGATGGAAAAGATTATGCTGCTCCCTTCTATCCAGCATCTTCAGATACCATATATGTAATGGCAGACTTTGAGAATGTCTATTCTGTAAAAGAGACGCTGGTGTACTACTGGCCCATCACCAGAGAGTATATGGCAGATTGGGATGGGCTTAATAAAGACGTTGGAGAAACATTAGAGGTCCTAAAGGGTGATAAGGTTATAGGAGAGTATAAGAAGGTAGATTACGTATTCTATTACCCCAAGGGTTACTGGGGTGGTGGGACTCAGTTATTTACCGGTGAAAAGGCTAGAGCAAAGAAGAAAGAGTATGACAAGGCTATAGATAAATACTGGAAAGAGGTTGATAAATATTACAAGGATTATGCCGAGTATAATAAGAAGTTAGAAGAGTTTTATAAGAGGATTCAAGAAGGTAAACCTGCCGGAGAGATACCAAAAGAACCTAAACAGCCAAGGGCTCCTACATTTTATGTGACTGATGTATCCAAAGCTTATGTATTCAGCCTTCCTGTAGGAAGGTATACTATAAGGGCTAAAGATAAAGAGGGTAAAATTATCCCGGGCACTGTTAAGACCCTTATAGCCTTTTCTCACAGGAGAGAGGGGATAGGGTATAGTATAATACCTGAGAGTAAGTGGACTTATCCGGAGACTGCAAATGACTCCAGCGATATTATATATCAGTACAGGGAAGGCGTCTTATACTTTCAGCCGTACAAAGAGTGGGAGTTTAATGAACTGGAGTATAATAAACTCTCCAAACCACAGTCTGCAGGTAGACCTGATAGATGGGTATGGGTTCATATGGAAAGGGCAGAGAAGATAAAGCTCAATATCTTTAGCAAGAATAACCTGATCTCTCAGATAAGAGAAAGGCCGTACTATGTAGAACAGATTCCTGGTTCTGCTCTTGGCTATAACATAAAACTCCTCGATAGGAAGGAATATCCATACGCTACTGCGGATTTTACTGCTTTTAGATTCAGTGTTCCTCCGACCGGGGACTACAAACTTGTAGCTGTTGACAAGAATGGTGGTATAATAGAGAATAGTGACAGGTATATAAGACCCATAACTGTTACCGATGCAAGAAACATTTTTATAGCCAGCTTTGGGCCAATTGTTATTGGATTGATAATCTATATTATTAGAAGAGTAGGAAGGTGATGTAAAAGTTGATTGGCAATTATTATTGGGGAACAGGAAGAAGGAAAGAGGCTGTAGCACGAGTGAGAATAGTAGAAGGAAGTGGAAAGGTCGTTATAAATGATAAAGACCTTGAGACCTATTTTCCTCTAGAGAGATGGCAGATACAGATCCTCTCTCCATTTAAGGTCACTGGTACCGAAGGTAAGTTTGACTGTTATGCAAATGTAACCGGTGGAGGAGTTAATGGACAGGCTGAAGCAGTGAGACTTGGTATAGCCAGGGCATTGGTAGAATATAACCCTGAGTTTCGACCAATCCTCAAAGAGTATGGGCTTCTCACTCGTGACCCAAGAATGAAAGAGAGAAAGAAGTATGGACTCAAGAGGGCAAGAAAGGCTCCCCAATTCTCCAAGAGATAAGATGAAGGTTCTGGTAATAAATGGCCCTAACCTTAACAGGTTAGGGCTCAGAGAACCTGAAATTTATGGGAGCTTTACCTTGGCTGATCTGGAAAGGGTCCTTAAGAAAGAAGGAGAGGTGTTAGGTATAGAGTTAGATTTTTTTCAATCTAATAGTGAAGGGGCGATAGTAGATACCATTCAGCAGGCTAGAGGCAGATACGATGGGATTATTATAAATCCAGGTGCCTATACCCATTATAGTATTGCCATTAGAGATGCCATAGCAGGAGAAGGGATTCCAACCGTAGAGGTTCATATATCTAATATATACAAGAGAGAAGAATTTAGACATCATTCTGTGATAGCCCCTGTAGCTATAGGTCAGATATCAGGATTTGGGATTTATGGATATATAATGGCTCTATATGGTTTGAATAATTATTTGAGGAGTACTTATGGTTAAGTCAGAAAGATTAATTAGGCTTCGGGATAAAATTAGAGGTAACTTTGATGCATTTATCACTCTGAATCCTGTAAATTTGAGGTATCTTACAGGTTTTAAAGGGGAGGGTTCTGTCCTTGTAACTGAAGATAAGTTACAGTTATATGTAAATGAGATGTATCTTGAACAGGCTCAGAATGACTGCAGTGATGTCGATATAATTCCTGTAAAAAGGGACTGGACAGAGATGCTATCTAGAAACATTAAGAAGGAAAAGATAAAGAGGTTAGCATTTGAATCCGATATGAGTTTTTCTACCTATAAGAAGCTGAGTTCTTCTTTAAATGGAGTAGAGCTTCTACCAGTAGATAATTTTATGGATTCTATAAGGGCTATAAAAGACGAGGAAGAGATAGGTCTTATAAAGAAATCTGCCGAGATCGCAGATCTTGCATTTATGCATCTAAAGTCTCTTATAAAGCCTGGAGTAAGAGAGTATGACCTTGCTGCTGAATTTGACTACTTTGTAAGAAAAAAGGGAGCAACAGTAAGTTTTGAACCCATAATCCTTTATGGGGAGGTATCTAGTCTCCCTCATGGTATACCTGGTGCTCGTGAGATAAAGCCTGGTGGAATATTACTTATAGATTATGGAGCAAGGTATAATGGATATTGTTCTGATGCTACGAGGACATTATTCCTTGGAAAGCCACCAAAAGAGTATACTAAGATCTACAATATAGTACTAAGGGCTCAGGAGGAGGCAGAGGCTATCATAAAACCAGGGGTTTCTGTTAGCGAAATAGATAGGGTTGCCAGGGATGTAATAACCAGAGAAGGTTTTGGGGATAAATTTATCCATACCACCGGGCATGGTGTAGGGCTTGAGATACACGAATATCCCAGGATATCAGAGGGTAATAACGTTTTAGTCGAAAAAGGTATGGTTTTAACAGTAGAGCCTGGAATATATATAAAAGGTTTTGGTGGCATAAGGATAGAAGATCTGGTCTTAGTTAATGATTCAGGGATAGAGGTATTGACAAGGATAAGTAAAGAGTTTGAATTTAGAGGAGGGAACATATGATTTCGACGAATGATTTTCGTCCTGGAATTACGATAGAGATAGACGGAGAAATCTATGAGGTTGTGGAGTTTTTACACGTCAAACCTGGGAAGGGTTCTGCTTTTGTGAGGACGAAATTAAGAAATATAAAGACCCAGTCTGTTATAGAGAGGAACTTCAGGGCAGGGGAGAAGTTTCCCAGGGCTATTCTAGAGAGAAGAGAGATGCAGTATCTCTATAATCAGGACGATATATACCATTTTATGGATACAACTACATATGAACAGGTTAGCCTTCCTAAAGAGGCTATAGGTGATGCTGTAAAGTTCTTAAAGGAAAATACTTTGGTATATGTCATATTCCATAATGGTACCCCTATAGGGGTAGAGCTTCCTATTACTGTAGAGTTAGAAGTTGTCAATACAGAACCTGGTTTCAGAGGAGACACGGTAACTGGAGGTAGTAAACCTGCAACGTTAGAGACTGGTGCAGTTATACAGGTTCCATTGTTTGTCAATGTTGGAGATATTGTCAAGATAGATACCAGAACTGGTGAATATCTAGAACGAGTAAATAAATAGGAGGATTATTGATCGATATGAGTAATCTTATGGATAAGCTTGATCTACTTAAATCTTTGGGAGATAATGTCAGTCTTTCTGACATAGTCAAGGCTTTAGAGGCGATGATTGAGGAGATTAACTCTATTAAACTTTCGCTGAATAGTCTTAAAGAGAGGGTTGATGCTATAGATGCGGATCTATCGAGCCTTGAGAATGCGGTCTACGGTGAGATAGAGATAGAATGTCCAAGCTGTGGTACAACATTTACCATATCTATGGAAGAGATACCTGAGAGTGGGATTTTAGATGTGGAGTGTCCAAATTGTCATACTGTCTTCAGTATAAATCTTGAAGACTGGGAGATCGAAGAAACAGATGATTGATGTAGAACTGATAAAGAAGCTAGTCGATATAGTAAGTCATTCAAATATAGATGAGTTAAGAGTTGGAGATAAAGATATAAAGATTACAATAAAGAAATCTACGTCAGGTAAACTGCACAGGACTCAGGAAGTGTCTTCAAGAAGTGAAGAGATTTTGGAACCTCCTCCTGTGGAAGGTAAAGAGGACCATAGGGAAGGTATTTATATAACTTCACCTATTGTGGGAACATTTTATAGAGCACCAAAGCCTGACGCTCCTCCTTTCGTAGAGATTGGTGATGAGATAAAGGTTGGACAGACATTGTGTATCATCGAAGCAATGAAGCTTATGAACGAGGTAAAATCTGAGTATAATGGAATAGTGAGAGAGATACTGGTAGAAAATGGCGAACCTGTAGAGTATGGCCAGCCTCTCTTTATCATCGAACCTGTAGGTGAAGGATAATAGATGTTTCGTAAGGTATTGATAGCAAATAGGGGAGAGATAGCCTTAAGAATATTGAGAGCCTGTAGGTCTCTTGGTATAAAGACAGTTTTAGTTTTTTCAGAGGCTGATAGATACTCTTTGGGAGTAAAGTATGCAGACGAAGCCTTCTGTATAGGACCCCCGCAGGCTAGTAAGAGCTATCTCAACATACCAAACATTATAGCCGCTGCCGAGATATCGGGGGCTGATGCCATACATCCGGGGTATGGTTTCCTGGCAGAGAATGCTGACTTTGCCGAGGTATGTGAGAGTTGTGGTATAAAATTTATAGGTCCTTCATCTAAAACGATCTCCCTTATGGGAGATAAGATTACTGCCAGGAGGGTGATGTACGAGGCTGGAGTCCCTGTCATACCTGGGACATTTGAACCTATAGAGGATGAAAAAAAGGCTATCTCTATAGCTAGAGAGTTTGGCTTTCCATTGATTATAAAGGCTGCTGGAGGGGGAGGTGGAAGGGGAATGAGGATAGTGAGGGATGAGGAAAGTTTGAAGGGAGCATTGATGGTAGCAAAAAGTGAAGCAGAAGCTGCATTCAATAACGGTGCAGTTTATATAGAGAAGTATATAGAGGGTGCTCGACATATAGAGGTTCAGATACTCGGTGATGGTAAGGGGAATGTTGTTCATTTCTATGAGAGAGACTGTTCCATACAGCGTAGACACCAGAAACTTATTGAGGAGAGTCCAGCTATAGGTATCCCTGAAGATGTCAAAAAGAAGCTTCTTGAGTCTGCAGTCAGAGGGGCTAAGGCTATAAACTATGAGAGTGTTGGTACCTTAGAATTTCTACTGGACAGGGATAATAACTTTTACTTTATGGAGATGAATACCAGAATTCAGGTCGAGCATCCGGTAACTGAAATGGTAACTGGTCACGACCTTGTTAAATACCAGATACTGGTGGCAGGCGGTGAAGATATTCCAGTGAAGCAGGAGGATATTCTCCAGAGGGGGCATGCCATCGAGTGCCGTATAAATGCGGAAGACCCATTTAATAACTTCCTACCAAGTACAGGTACTCTAAAGATCTTCTCTCTCCCTGGAGGGCCAGGGATAAGGATAGATTCTGCTATCTATAATAATATTGAAATCTTACCCTACTATGATTCTTTAATAGCCAAGCTTATCTCCTGGGGTTTAACCAGAGAAGAGGCTATATCTCGTATGAAGAATGCCCTGGAAGAGTTCCTTATAGAAGGGGTAAAGACTACAATCCCTCTGTATCTTCAGGTGATGGAGGATAGAGAATACTTAGTGGGTAATATATCTATTAATTTCCTTGAGGAAAGGGGATTCGTTAGATGAATAGAGGGGTTAATGTTGAGATATCTCCGAATGTTATTGTGTCTATTGCCAGTAAGTCTGCTCTGGAGGTTAAAGGGGTATATAGTTTAGAGACTTCTACCAACGTATCTTTCTGGAAAAGGCCACAACCACATGGAGTAAGAGTAAATATATTGGACAATAACAAGGTTAGACTAGAGGTCTATGTGATAGCTGAAGAGGGATACTACCTCCCTGAAGTTGGTCTTAACTTGCAGGAGCATATAAAGGAAGAGATTGAAAGGTCTACCGGAATGACTGTAGACAGAATAGATATTTATATACAGGGAATACACTTTTCTAAAGCAGAGAAGATTGAGAGGTAAAGGCTATGGAGTACAAGTTTAGAAAAGCTAGGATGTATGATGTGCCTGATATTCAGCAATTAATAAATGTCTACGCTAAAGAGGGTAAGATGTTACCAAGGTCTCTTAATGAGCTCTATGAGAATATCAGAGATTATTGGGTTGTTACTCTGGATGATGCAGAGGTGGTGGGTTGCTGTGCACTGCATCCTGTATGGGAGGATATAGGTGAGGTGAGGTCCTTAGCTATAAAAGAAGGGCATACAGGAAAGGGTTTGGGAAGGAAACTGGTAGAAATTTGTCTTAAAGAAGCAAGTGAACTCTCTTTAAAGAGGGTCTTTGCCCTTACCTATATACCTGAATTCTTTGCCAAACTGGGCTTTATTCAGGTTCCGAAAGAAGAACTTCCTCATAAAGTCTGGAACGATTGTATAAGGTGTATATACTTTCCAAACTGTAATGAAGTTGCAGTTGTCCACGAAGTAAAATAGAAAGACGAGGAGGGATTTCTATGGAATTTCCTCAGGCAGATATAGGAATATTTGGTGGTTCTGGTTTTTACTCTTTTGTTGATAACCTCAAGCCCTATAAGATAGAGACTCCCTATGGAGCACCAAGTTCACAGGTGATGATTGGCGAAATTTATGGCAGGAAGATAGCCTTTATCCCAAGACATGGGGAACAACACCAGTATCCTCCACATATAGTAAATTACAGGGCTAATCTCTATGCTTTTAAGTTATTAGGAGTTAAGAGAGTTATTGGACCTTGTGCAGCTGGTAGTCTGAAGCCAGATATAAAACCTGGCGACTTCGTAATCTGTGATCAATATGTAAATCTTACCAGTGGTAGAAAGGATACCTTTTACGATGGACCCATCACCACCCATATAAGTTCTGCTGACCCTTATTGTCCACAACTGAGGGAGATAGCTATTGAATGCTGTAAGAAGCTTGGACTTTCTTTTCATCCAAATGGAACAGTCGTTGTAATTCAAGGTCCCAGATTCAGCACCAGAGCAGAAAGTAGATGGTTTAGGAGTTTAGGCTGGGATGTAATTAATATGACTCAGTATCCTGAGGTTACACTGGCAAGAGAGTTAGAGATGTGTTATGTAAACATCTCTTTAATCACCGACTATGATACAGGTCTAGAGGGAGATCCAAATATAAAACCTGTTACTCATGAGGAAGTGATAAGGATCTTCCAGGAGAATATAGATAAGCTCAAGTCTCTTATTGTAGAGATGATCAAGGTTATACCAGAAGAAAGAAACTGTCCATGCCCAAATATATTGAAGGGAGCAAGATGAAGCCTGTCTGGTGGGAAGATAACTATCTGTATTTTATAGATCAGAGAAGACTTCCACTTGAGCTGGTTATAGAGAAGACGAGGGATTATAGGGTAGTAGCGGAAGCCATAAAGGAGCTGGCTATAAGAGGAGCTCCGGCTATAGGAATAGCTACTGCTTATGCCCTGGCTTTAGCTCTCTATCAGGGGGAAGATCTAAAAGAGGCAGTTACTATCCTAAGGAATACCAGACCTACCGCAGTTAATCTATTCTGGGCGATAGATAGGATGATGAACCTTTCCGAGAAAACCTTTGAAGTATTTCTGGAAGAGGCAAGGGAAATAGAAAGAGAAGATGAAGAGATGAATCTTGACATAGCTATTCTAGGAGCAAGCCTCATCCCACAAAATAGTATCGTTCTTACTCATTGTAATGCGGGAGGTCTGGCTACTAGTGGTTATGGAACTGCGGTGGGTGTGATAAGAAAAGCCTGGGAAGAAGGAAAAGTCGTAGAGATTTTGGTGGATGAGACTCGCCCTTTGTTGCAGGGAGCAAGGCTAACCGCCTGGGAACTTCAAGAGGCAGGTATCCCTTACAGAGTAATAACTGATAACACCGCTGGCTTTATGATGGAGCTGGGGAAGGTCTCTGCAGTAGTTGTTGGCGCAGACAGGATAGCTAGTAATGGCGATGTTGCAAATAAGATAGGAACTTTTAGTCTGGCTGTTTTGGCAAATAGATTCGGTATACCATTTATAGTTGCTGCTCCCACCAGTAGTTTTGACTGGAGCATCAGATCAGGTAAGGAGATACCTATAGAGGAGAGAAGGGAAGAAGAGGTCTTAAATTTCAGAGAGGTGAGAATAGCACCAATAGGAGCAAGGGCTATAAATTTCGCCTTTGATATAACTCCTGCAGAACTTGTAACTGCTATTGTCTGTGAGGTTGGTATACTTAGACCACCCTTCTTTACCGAAGTTTCTATTCTTTAGGGATTATGCTGCTTATCATCTCTATAGCCTCTTGAGCCAGCCTTTCAGCCTGTCTTATCGCTTTTCCTTCTGCATATATATGGAATTCGGGACGGTTTGGATCTGAGAGTACCAGGAACCATCCATCATCGGTGAGAATCCTTATCCCTTCAGTATAGTCTACCTCCTTTTCATACTTCTTCTCCAGGAGTTCTCTCATTACTCTACCCTTATGCTCCCATGGACAGTTTACCTTCGACTTTACGAGCGAATATGGTGGTACCAGGTCTCTAAGCTGAGATAGAGGTATGTTCTCTGTAGAGAGGAACTCGAGCAGTTTTACAAATCCGAACATTCCGTCATATGTGAACTGAAATTGTGGGAATATAGCTCCTCCTCTACCGTCACTGGCAAATACGATATGATTCCTAGTCGAAGCCTCCATAATAGCTCTATCTGAAGACTTTGTCCACACTATATTGCCACCGTAATGTCTCAAGCCCTCTTCGAATACCCTAGGCATATATATCGGAAAAGCCACATCCCTCCTTGCTTGAGTTCTTATCGCAAGAAATGCAAGGATGTAAGCCAGATCCTCATCTGATATAAGAGAACCCTTTTCATCGACTATAAATATCTTTTCTCCCTGACTATCCAGCAGTATACCTAAATCTGCCCTCAAGGTGGTAACTATCTGGGATAACTGGTTTATACTGAAAAGAAACTCTTCTCTCGTTTTAGCCAGCTTCCTCTCATCTATAAATGCATTTATAGAAACAACCTCGCATCCTAACCTACCAAGGATTGATGGAAGTACCATACTGGTTGTTCCGAAACTGTAGTCTATGACTATTTTTTTGCCTACATTTCTTATTGCATCTATATTTATCTTTGAAAGAAATCCTGCTATGTATGATTCAACGGCTCTAGGGGCGTATCTTATTTCTCCAATCTCATATAGATATGTCCTTCTTGCATCCTCCCTTAGAAATAACATCTCTATCTTTCTTTCAGTATCTCTACTTATTGTTATCCCAAGGCTATCAAAGAATTTTATATCTACACTCCTTGGGTCGAATGGTGATGTGGAAACCTGAACACCACCTGAAAGCCCTTCTGTTCTTGTAAAGTAGTGAGCTACAGGGGGTGGAGTCGTCTGTAAATCTACCACATTAATTCCTGCACTGGCAATACCAGATACTATTGCCCTTTTTATCATCCTAGAAGACCTGTTTGCATCTCTACTGGCAACTACCTCTGTCCCTTTCTCAAGGATACCTCCAAAGGCTGTTCCAAGTTTGGCAGCAAACTCTGGGTTTATCTCTATATTTGCCAGTCCGAAGATTGTTCCGTTAGAGAAATAGAGCTTCCTCCATCCTGTCCCCCATACGAGACTTGAAGAAAGAACTGTACCCTTTTCTATACTCTTTGATGGCCATACCTTTACACCAGGTTTTATAAGCACCCCCTCATCTACAAAGCATTCATCTGAAACTACAGCGTTCTCTCCAACCCTTACTCTACTTTTTATAATAACCTTTTTCCCGATTACCGCATTGGTGATAGTGGAAGATTCACCTATATAAGAGTTAGACCATACTATACTTCTAAGGAGTAAGGCATTGGTGTCTATAAGGGTATTATCTCCTATAACAGTAAACTCTCTTATCTTCACCAGGTCTTTTATCTGTGTATTGTCACCTATGAGTACGGGACCTTTTATACTCGCGTTGGGAGGTATATTTACACCCTTTCCAATCCATACACCTGGAGCTATCTCTTGCCCAGGAATTTCAAGCTTTACTTTACCAGAGAGTGCATCATAGTGGACCTTCATATAACTCTCTATATTTCCCACATCACACCAGTATCCATCAGCAATGAATCCATATAAAGGCTGACCTTCTTTTAATAAGAGGGGAAATAGGTCTTTGCTGAAATCAAAATCTTTTCCCTTTGGAATAAAGTCAAAGACCTTTGGTTCTAGTATGTAGATACCTGTATTAACGGTGTCGCTAAAGACCTCGCTCCACCCAGGCTTCTCCAAAAACCTCACAATTCTCCCCTCTTCATCGGTAATTACCACCCCAAATTCCAGAGGATTTTCAACGTGTGCCAGTATTATTGTTGCTATCGATCCTCTTTCTTTATGGAAATTTATAGCTGATGTAAGGTCTATATCTGTGATTGCGTCACCACTTATAACTACAAAGGTGTCATCGAAATGTTCCTCTAGATTCTTCACTCCACCGGCAGTTCCAGGAAGTTTTTCTTCTACCTTGAAAGAGATATGTACCCCGAGACTGGAACCATCCTCAAAATAGTTCTGTATCTCATCAGGAAGATAGTACAGATTACAGTAGAGCTCTGTGATATTATGCCTCTTTAAGAGTCTTATAATATGCTCCATAATAGGTCTATTTAGGACAGGCATCATTGGCTTCGGATGATTTGATGTGAGTGGTCTTAATCTTGTCCCTTCTCCTGCTCCTAGAATCATTCCTTTTATCATAAGCATCTCCCCTTCCATAGAGGGATTTTATAAACCTGCATTATTAGTTTATCTCTTTTCTTACACTATTGTCAACTTACCTGCTCAAATGGGATATTTACGACTTTATTTTTTCTGTTACAATTAATAGTAAAGTCCTGTAAGGAGTTTTATGGAGGAGAGCGAAGGTTATGTTTAAAGCTAAGTGGATATGGAATGAAGAAATTCCTCAGAGCAATTCTAATAAAAATATAGTGTGTTACTTTAGGAGGAAATTTTGTCTTCCTAAAGGCAGTTATAAGTTTTATATAAGAGTTACTGCAGATAGTAGATATAAACTGTATCTGAATGGCAATATTATAGGATTTGGGCCAGAGAAGGGGGATAGGTGGAGGTACTATTATGATGTGATAGAGGTTAAAGATTACTTGCGGGAAGGCTGGAATGTTATCTCTGCCCTGGTAATTCACTACTATGTTGCAGAACCATGGATATACAACCAGGGTGGACCGGGCTCTGTATTCAGAACCGCTACTGCAGGATTCCTCCTAGAGGGAGACATTATCGATGAGAGGGGTGATCTAATAGAGAAGATATGTACTGATGAGACCTGGCTGGTCTACAGGGATAAGGGAGTGGAATTCCTGCCCTCTAAGTATATGCCTCTGGTTGGAGAAGTGGAAGTTGTAAGAGGAGAGCTTATACCAGATAACTGGCATTCGGTGGATTTTGATGACTCTTTATGGGAAAAAGCCAGGATAATCTCTAAAGACAAAGACCTCTCATTTAACCCCGAGGTAAAGTTAAATGAACTCATCCCTCCATGGTCTCTATCTGAAAGAGACATACCATTACTATACCAGGAGGATAGAGACTTTATAAGAGTGATCCCGGAAAGAAATTTTATCTCTAATGTTACCCTAGAACCAGATAATTCTTATACCTTTATATTGGATGCTGGCGAACTTACTACAGGTTTTCCCTGCCTTAAGGTTAGAGGTGGAAAGGGTAGCGTTATCAGGTTGACCTATGGGGAATGTTTCTCCCATAGAGATTCGGACGGGAGATTGAGAAAGGGAATTAGAGACGATTTGAATGGCATTATAATAGGGGATACCGATACATTTTACCTTTCTGGGAGAGAGGATTACTATGAGCCTTTCTGGTTCAGGACATTCAGATTCGTAAGAGTTGATATAAATGTATCTTCATCCCCTCTTACCATTGAGAAGATCTGGTTTAGAGAGACAGGTTACCCTCTTGATGTAGAAGGAGAATTCACCTGTTCTGATGAAAGGCTCAATAGGGTATGGGATGTTTCTCTAAGGACTCTAAAGAGAAGTATGCATGAGACATACGAGGACTGTCCATACTATGAACAGATGCAGTATACAATGGATACAATGTTAGAAGCTCTCTACACTTATCAGATCTCAAAGGACTATAGACTGGCAAAGAAAGCCATTTATGATTTCCATAGTTCACTCCTTCCCTCTGGCCTTCTACAGAGCAGATATCCTTCTGTTGCTCCTCAGGTAATTCCTCTTTTCTCACTCTATTGGATTATAATGTTGAGAGACTATGTGTTATATTCTGGAGAGATAGAACTTATAAAGAGGTATAGACCAACGATAGATGCCATCCTCGGATGGTTTGAGAGACATCTGACTGAGGAGAATCTTGTAGGGAAGATTGGTTATTGGCCATATGTGGATTGGGTTGATGGATGGGATTGGGGAATTCCTTCCTCATTCAATTCTGATATCTCAACTATCTATAGCCTTGTGTATAGCTATACATTGAAGGTAGCAAGTTATCTTATGTTGATCTCGGGTTCAAGGGGTCTATTTAAGGAATATAAAATAAGGAGTATGCTGATAGATAAATCGGTGAAAAAGTATTGCTGGGACGAGGAGGTAGGACTCTTTAGAGATGGTCCTAATACAGATGAGTTTAGCCAACATTGTCAGATCTGGGCAGTGTTAAATGAACTGGTAAAGAGTGATAGGGCAAGAGGAGTTATTGATAAGGCTATTAATTCTAACAGTATTAGTAAGGCATCGATTTCTTACTCATATTTTCTCTTTAGGGCTTTGGATAAAGTCAATCTCTATAATAGATATGCTCCAGTACTGCTGGAAAAATGGAAGAAACTGCTTGATCTAAATGTTACTACATTTCCAGAGACATTTGAAGATCCAAGGAGCGAATGCCATGGATGGTCGGCGGTGCCTCTGTATGAGTCTATGGCTTGCATTTTGGGTATAAGACCGGGTGAGCCAGGTTTTAGAAGGGTAGACATAAAACCACACCTAATAGATTTGGACTGGGCTCAGGGAACTATCCCAACTCATAAGGGCAGTCTAACTGTCAGATGGGAGAAAGATACTGATTCTATACTCTTAAATATCTCCTCTCCCAGAGAGATGAAAATCAGACTAATCCTGTCTTCGATGGGTTTAGTTAAACCAGCTTTGTCAATAAATAACAGGGAGGTCACTTTCAGAGACTTGATAGAATTACCTGGAGGTAAATATCAGATCCTTCTTAGAGAAGGAGCGGACTTAGGCTAGTCCGCTCCAAATTCTGAGTCTGCTGATTGTTCTTTCTTTCCCTAATATCTCCATAGTCTCAAAGAGACTTGGAGTAACCTTTTTGCCAGATATAATGATTCTTACCGATTGAAGAAACCATCTGGAGTCTAGATTCCTTTCGGCTATAAAACTCCGCATTTTTTCTTCTAGGTTAGTGGCATTCCAGTTCTCTAATAAGCCGAGGGTATCTAGTAAGTCAGGTAAGATTGTATTTAACTTCTTTCTCTCCTCAGGAGATATCTCTGCATCTTTTGAAAATTCTTCCGTAAAGAAATAGTCTCCCATAAGAATGATATCTTTTAGTGTCTTGATACGAGATTGTAGGATACCGACCACCCTGGTTAGATAGGCATCATCCTTAATCCAGTCTTTCAATCCTTTTTCCTCTAGGAATTGGATTACTAGACGGGTGAGTTCTTCTAAAGGCTTTTTCCTGATATGTTCCTGAGACAGAAAATCTAGTTTCTTTATGTCAAATATGGCTGGATTTTTACTGAGATTTTCTAAGGAGAAGAGATCTATAAGTTCCTCTTTCGAGAGGACCTGTCTGTTATCATATGAAGCCCCCATAAGTGCTAAGAAATTTACCATCGCTTCAGCTAGATAACCCATACTCCTGTATTCTCCTATTGATGTAGCTCCATGCCTCTTACTTAGTTTAGCCTTGTCCTGTCCCAGTATCATTGGTATATGAACAAATATAGGTGGTTCGACCTGTAAGGCGTTGTATATCTGTATCTGCTTAGGTGTATTTGAAATGTGGTCTTCACCTCTTATTATATGGGTTATCTTCATATGTATATCATCTACAACTACGCTGAAATTGTAAGTGGGAGTCCCATCGGATTTCAGTATGACAAAGTCATCGATGACGTTATTCTGAAAGCATAATTCTCCATGGAGATAATCGTTAAATTTTGTCTCTCCATCCTTAGAAACCAGTAATCTTATAGCAGGTTTCCTTTCCTTTCTTAAAGCATCTTTCTCCGTCTCTGAAAGATTTAGACAGCGTCTGTTATAACCCTGTCCTCTTAGTCTCTCCAGTTCTTCTCTGGTACAGAAGCACTCATATGCCTTACCCTCTTTTAATAATCTCTCCGCTATCTCTCTATAGATATTGAGACGATCACTCTGTCTGTAGAACTCATCCCAATCTATGCCAAGCCACTTCAGATCATCTATAATAGAAAGCTCAAATTCTCTCTTTGACCTTTCTAAATCGGTGTCCTCTATCCTAAGTATAAATACCCCTTTTTCCTTCCTGGCAAATAACCAGTTAAAGAGAGCGGTTCTTGCAGTTCCTATATGGAGATGTCCTGTAGGACTGGGGGCAAATCTAACCCTTACGCTCATATCAACTCCGATACCTTTTTAGCATCCAGTCTCTTAATCAATCCTACTAGAAGTCTTACAGTATTCTCAAAGTCGTCTCTGTGGATTATTCCGGTATGACTATGGATATATCTCGCAGGGACATTTATTGTTACAGTTGGGACGCCTGAATTATACAGGTGTATCCTTCCTCCATCTTCTCCCCCTCTGAGCATAAACTCATACTGATAGGGAATACCCAATTCTTTAGCGTTCTCTTCTACAAATTCTACCAATCTCCTGTTTGGCAGCATACTACTATCCATTATACCTATCGATGGCCCTTTACCAAGTTTTATATCCGATTCTTCTCTCTTAACATTCGGTGTATCCCCTGCTATGCCGGACTCTAATACGAAAGCAACATCGGGTTTTGCCAGTTTTACACTTGTTTCTGCTCCCCTCAAGCCAACCTCTTCCTGTACAGTTCCAACCCCTATTACCGTGTTCGGATGTCTTTCCCCTTTTAGGTCCTCCAAGACCCTTATCATCACTGCACATCCAACCCTATCATCCCAGGCTTTACCCATTAGATATTTACCGTCTTTACCTATTACCTGGAATGGAGACCAGGGGACCACAGGAGAACCAGGCTTTATTTCAAAGTCACTTTCTACCTCTTCTCTACTTCTTGCACCTACATCTATAAAGAGGTCATCGAGTTTTACCGTCTTTTCTCTCTCTTCAGGAGGGAGTAGATGGGGAGGTTTAGAACCAATTACTCCAAAAAATTCTCCCTTTCTGGAGTATACTACTACCCTCTGGGATGGCAAAACTTGACTCCACCATCCACCTATTGGGGCGAATTTAATAAATCCTTCATCGGTTATAAATTTTACTATGAATCCTATCTCATCCATATGACCCGCTAGCATAATCCTTGGATAACTGCTATCCCCCCTTTTCTCACATAGTATACTTCCCAGCCTATCAGTGGTTATTTCCCCTAAAGGGGAAAGGTAATACCTCAACCTTTCCCTTATTCTTTCCTCAAAACTACTTATACCAGGAGTCTCAGTGAGATCTTTTAGTAAAAGTTCTAGAGCATCCATACTACTTCTTCTCCGCAAACAGCAACTCTCTCTGTTCTTTAGTAAGAACTTCTCTTAAGGCAACCCTATAATTTATCAGATCGTCCTTTTTCTTATTATCTATAGCAACTATGAGAGCTACCCTTGTGTTTATTTCTTTAGTAGAAGCGTTTTCTTTTCTGAGCTGTTGTACTTTATACCCCTCTATCATCCTAGCTATATCCAAGTTCAATCTTTCCCTGTCATAATTTTCCCTGATCTGTTCAAATCTATCTACCTGCTCTTTGGTGAAAAGGATAGGAAAGTGTTTTAACTGCTCAGAGGTCAATACCTTCTGCATCTCAAAATAATAGTTTATCCTCACTTTTTGCAGCTCTTTAAGGGTATTTAGTAACTCCTCTTTTGCCTTTTTTATTGCATTCTGATCGCCTTTCTGTACAGCTGGCTTCAATTCCTTATTCCATATATTGGCGAATGCTCTACTGTACTTAATCTCGCCTTCTTGAAGCTTTTCTCTGAGTTTTGTTAACTTTTCCTTCTGATCTGGGGTAAGATTTAATTTATCGACATCTACCTCAGGAATAGTCTTACCCAGGTCATACTTCAATGGATCTGTTATTATGAGCTTTACACTCACCTGGATCAGAGGTTTTGAAGCTTGTGCATAGGCAATAGTTGAAGCAAAGATACCAATAAATACTACAAGCAATAAACTTACCAACTTCTTCATTTACTTTTTCACCTCCAATATTTTTTCGTAGCCCTTATGGGCAAAATAAGAACTTCTCACAAATGGGCCGGATACTACATACTTTAAGCCAGCCCTGTATGCCAGCTCCTCAATATCTTTAAACCTCTCTGGAGTAACATATTCCTTTACCGGTAGATGCTCCTTTGTCGGTTGAAGATACTGCCCTATTGTAAGAATATCACAGCCTGCATCTACCAGCATCTTGAAAGTATTGCATAGTTCCCTTTCCGTCTCTCCCAATCCAACCATAATTCCCGACTTGGTAATTATACCAGAATCATACTCTTTAGTCCAATAGAGGATATCTAAGGACCTCTTAAAGTCTGCCATAGGTCTTACAGTAGGATAAAGGGAAGGGACGGTCTCTATATTATGGTTCAGTACATCTGGGAAGGCTGATAGTACCTCAAAGAGAGCGTCTTTTTCCCCCCTGAAGTCAGGTATCAGGACCTCGATCTTTATCTCTCTATTTATCTTCCTTATCTCTAAGATAGTATCTCTAAACTCCTCTGCACCTCCTTTTGGTAGGTCATCCCTTGTAACCGATGTAATAACCACATACTTCAATCCCAATAATTCTACCGCTCTGGCTATCTTCTTTGGTTCTTCTGGATCTACAGGTTTAGGTTTGCCCTTTTTTATAGCACAGAACCTACAATTTCTGGTACATATGTCACCAAGGATTAAAAAGGTCGCTGTCCCCTGATTATAACACTCAGATATATTTGGGCAGAGAGCAGATTCACATACGGTATGAAGAGATTCATCCTTTAGTATATGTTCAACCCTTATAGCATTTAGAGTATCTATACCTATTCTCTTCCTAAGCCAGGCAGGTTTTGCCATCCTTATCAGTCAAGCTCCTTTCAAAAACTATACTAAATATACTTATAAATCTTCTTTTTAGTTCGTTCATATCTATCCTAGCCCCAAGTACTTTTTCCATAGAAACCATCTCCACGTCTTCTAATCCGCATGGATAGAATAGTTTGAAGTCTTCCAATTTATTGTTTACATTCAGAGCCAAGCCATGATAGGTTACCCATTTTTTGACTGCGACCCCTATAGAGCATATCTTTCTCCTCTCATCTAGCCATACCCCTGTATACTTTAATCTTCTGACACCTCTTATGTTATAAGTTTCTAAGAGTTTAATCACCGTTTCTTCTAGATTTCTTACATACCTGTGGACATCTCTGTCTTCTAATCTGAGTATAGGATATACGACTAATTGTCCAGGTTCGTGGAGGGTTGCACTGCCACCTCTCTTAATCCGGTATATCTCTATACCTCTCTCTTTTATCCTTTCAGGGTCTTCTATAAATACCGTCTCTTCCTTGGTACTTTTCCCTAGAGTGATTACAGATGGGTGTTCGACAAAAATGATATGCTCAGGTAATATCCCTTGCATTACTTTCTCCACTATTTCTTCCTGTAGTAATTCGACCTCTCTATATCTTCTCAGTCCCAGATCCATATATAGACATATCTTTTCTTCTAACACGGTAGGTATCATTCCCCGTCAGAGTCTTTTTATCAATCATTATACCACAGGTAGCTAGTTTTATTTTCATGAATATCTTTACTCCCTGTAGATTCAGATATATAATTATTATTACTATAATAGTAATGTTTCATTGGAGGATATGATGTTTGAGACATTAAAGGCTGATTTTAAGGCGGTTTTTGAGAAGGACC
>CAZZLK010000128.1:0-5824 GCA_964655195.1 uncultured bacterium | reverse complement strand
ATCGCCTCTTTCAAGTCTCTCTGCTATCTCATTATTACTCAACAGGGATATCTCTGGTCTTATAAGTCCTTCTCTACGATGTTCTAAAGACCTTACAGCTTTTAATAATGCCTCTTCAAATGTCCTTCCAAGAGCCATAACCTCTCCGGTGGCCTGCATCTGAGTTCCAAGTTTTCTATCCTTTACAGGGAACTTATCAAATGGCCAACAGGGGATCTTCACCACAACATAGTCCAATGCAGGTTCAAAGGCTGCAACTGTCTCTCCTGTAACAGGATTCCTTATCTCTTCCAGTAATAGTCCTACTGCAATCTTTGCGCTTATCCTAGCTATAGGATACCCTGTAGCCTTTGATGCTAACGCGCTGGACCTGCTTACTCTCGGATTTACCTCAATCACATAATACTTGGTACTGTTAGGGTCCAATGCAAACTGTATGTTACATCCACCTTCGATCTTCAAACCGTCTATTATCTTTAGTGAAGCGGTTCTAAGGAGCTGATACTCTTTATTTGTCAATGTCTGACTTGGAGCTATAACAATACTGTCTCCGGTATGTATACCCATAGGATCAAAGTTTTCCATATTACACACAGTTATACATGTCCCACTGCTATCCCTCATCACTTCGTACTCTATCTCTTTCCAGCCTCTTACACTTCTCTCAAGTAATACCTCACCAACCATACTGGCATTGAGCCCTATAGAGACAACCTCATCCAACTCTTCCCAGCTCTCTACAAATCCGCCCCCCGTTCCTCCAAGGGTATAGGCTGGTCTCACAACAAGTGGTAATCCTATTTTCTTAGCAAATTCTCTTGCCGATTCAAGGTCTCTCACTATCTCGCTCTCGGGGACAGGTTCCCCTATGCTCAATATAAAGTTCTTAAATAGTTCCCTGTCCTCTGCATTCTTTATGGCGGTAAGTGGTGTACCTAAGAGTTCAACTCCATATTTATCAAGAATACCTGCTTCGTATAACTTTACTGCCAGGTTTAATCCTGTCTGTCCTCCAAGTGTTGGTAGAAGACCATCGGGTCTCTCTTTAGCTATAATCTTCTCTATCGCTTCTACTTCCAAGGGCTCTATATACACCCTATCTGCCATTGTGGTATCGGTCATTATAGTAGCCGGGTTACTATTTACAAGGACTACACTTATCCCCTCTTCTCTTAAAGACTTACAGGCTTGAGTTCCAGCATAATCGAACTCAGCAGCCTGTCCTATAACTATAGGACCAGAACCTATAACTAATACCTTCTTTATATGCTTCTTAAGTGGCATAGATCTTTCTCATACACTCCTTTACAAATTCTTCAAATAAAAATCTGGTATCTAAAGGTCCAGGAGAAGCCTCTGGATGAAACTGAACACTCATTATTGGCCTTTTTGTGGATTTTAACCCCTCTACTGTCTTATCGTTGAGATTTATAAATCTTACCCTTACATCTTCGGGCAATCCTTTTGGATCTACCACATAACTATGATTCTGTGAAGTTATATAAACCTTCCCAGTAATAGTATCCTTTACTGGCTGATTAGCACCCCTATGCCCGAACTTTAACTTGTATGTTGTACTTCCGAGGGCTAAACCTATGATCTGATGCCCAAGACATATACCAAAAAGAGGAACTTCTTCCTCTATAAGTCTCCTAACAGTCTCAACTATATATGTCAATCTCTTAGGGTCCCCAGGTCCATTGGAGATCAGAACACCATCAGGGTCAAGTGTAAGTATCTCCTCCTTCGTATACCAGGCTGGGACAATAACCACCTGAAAGCCAAGTGAGAGTAAGGATCTGACTATACCCTGCTTTACTCCACAGTCTACAAGGACGATCCTTTCACTTCCCTCACCGAGATAAACAGGTTCTTTTACACAGGAAGATCTTACAAAGTCAAAGTCTTCAATGCGCCAACTGAGAATCATATTCATAAGTTCTTCTCTTCTATCAGCAGTAAAATCACAAGAAGAGATGACCCCTCTCAACGTTCCAAAAGATCTGAGTTTTCTGGTTAAAGCCCTTGTATCTATGCCAGAAAGACCTACAATCCCAAACTTCTTTAAAAAGCTGTCAATATCGTAGTCTATCCCCCAATGACTTGGGGTTTTACAGTATTCTCTAACCACAACCCCCCTTAGGAGAGGGACTTCTGACTCTCTATCTTCAAGTTGAATCCCATAGTTTCCTATCAGTGGATATGTAAAAACCAATATCTGTCCACTGTAAGATGGATCGGTAATAGATTCAGGATAACCAACCATAGATGTATTAAATACAACTTCCCCTATAGACTCACCTTCAGCACCAAACGAATCTCCCTCCAAGAGTGTTCCATCTTCCAGTAAAAGAAATCCCAATTATCCAGATCCCTCCTTTAATACTTTCTCTAATATATATACCCCTTCTTTTATCTCTTGTTCGCCTATTATCAATGGAGGAACGATCCTTACAGTATTTTTCCCGCAGGTTATCACTAAAAGCCCTTCCTTAATACATCTTTCACATATATTTCTAGCATTACTCTTTACATCAATACCATACATCAATCCGATACCCCTGATCTCCAGAACGTCGTCTAAGGGAGCTATCCTTTCTCTCAAAAGATTACCGAGGAAGTCTCCAACTTTCCTTATATGGGGAAGAAGGCTCTCTACCTCCTCCAAAACAACATTGGCAACAGCAGTTACCAAAGGATTTCCACCGAAAGTAGAGGCGTGATCACCATAGTGTAGAGTCTCCGCTACTCTGTTGTTTATTATGGTAGCGCCAATCGGTAATCCTCCACCTAATCCTTTAGCAAGGGCTACCATATCGGGCTTAACACCAAAATGTTGGAAAGCAAACATAGTACCTGTTCTTCCTATTCCAGTCTGTACCTCATCAAATAAAAGGAGAGCATCATACTTATCACATAGATATCTGGCTGTCTCTATAAATTCTCTTCTGGCAGGGTTTATTCCACCTTCACCCTGTATAGGTTCAAGGATAACAGCACAGTAGTCTCCCTTTTTAAGTTCCTCTTCCAACGCAGCTCCATCGTTAAATTCAATAAATGTAACACCATCTACAAGTGGTTCAAATGGCTCCTGATATTTTCTCTGTCCTGTTACCGATAAACTCCCCATCGTCCTTCCATGGAAGGAGTTTACAGTCGATATAAATCTGTATTTTCCACGTTCTTTTCCCCATCGTCTAGAAAACTTAAGGCCTGCTTCTACAGCCTCTGTTCCGCTATTACAGAAAAATACCTTATCCAGTCCTGATAATCTTACCAGCCTTTTAGCTAACTCTATTTGTGGTTCTGTATAGTAGAGATTCGATATATGGGTAAGCTTCTTTACCTGAGAGATAACCGCATCAACAATCTTAGGATGAGCATAACCCAGAGAGTTTACCGCTATTCCACTGGCAAAATCCAGATACCTATTCCCTCTTTCATCAAAGACATAAACCCCCTCACCTCTTACAATGGTCAAGGGAAATCTACTATAAAGTGGTGCAAGGTACAAGCTTTCTTCTCTAAGATCCATCTTCCTTCCCTCTTATGACTGTTCCCTGTGTAAGATTATTCCCTATCCAGACCTCTCTTACGCCTCCGTCTATGGCAGATATAGCAGACTTTACCTTAGGGATCATCCCTTCTTTTATTATCCCCTTCTCTATGAGAGATCTTGCCTTATCCACATCAAGCTTTGGTATAAGGTTCTTATTCCCATCCAGAATACCAGCGACATCGGTAAAGAGGAAGAGTTTTTCTGTCTTAAGCGCCTTTCCAACCTCTATAGCAACAAAGTCCGCATTAACATTACATGGAAGCCCATCCTCTGTCTCAGATACAGGTGAGAGTACCAGAGTAAAACCAATCTCTAAAAGTTTCTTTATCGGTTCTGCATTTACAGACTTTATCTCACCCACATAACCAAGCTCTATCTTCCTCTTTGTAGTTATAAGTCCAAGGTCTCTACCGCTTATACCGATCGACTTTATACCCATATGACAGAGGACACTTGTAATCTGTTTATTCACCAGTCCACTGAGGACCATCTCTACTATCTCCATAGTTCTCCTATCTGTATAACGCTCTCCCTCGACAAAATAGGTCTCTATTCCAAGCTCAGACAGGAGAGTCGTTATCTGCTTACCCCCTCCATGAACGAGGACAAACGGATTTCCGTTTGCAATCTCTTTTATACCTCTTATTATCTTCTCTAAAGCTGACGGGTTTTCCGCTATACTTCCACCTAATTTGACTACCAGACTCATGAGAGATAACTTCCGTTTATATAAACATACTCTGGAGTAAGGTCGCATCCCCAGGCTCTTCCCCGGGCGTTCCCTTCTCCAACGATTATCTTTATCTGCACCTCCTTACTATCTAATATTTTACTAACCATATTTGCATCATAATTGACCTCTACCCCATTCTCTACCAGTTTGACATCCCCAAAGTATATGCTCACCTTATCAGGATCAAAAGGATCTGGATTAGCTCCAAGGGCACTCATTATTCTTCCCCAGTTTATCTCTTTCCCCCAGATAGCGGACTTAAAGAGATTACTCCCTGCTACTGCCCTTGCCATTCGTATAGCCTGCTCTTCGGTGTCTGTTCCGATCACCTCCACCTCTATGAGCTTTTCAGCTCCCTCTCCATCCCTTACTATCTTCTTTGCTATTTCAATCATAACTTCTTTTAGATTATCTCTAAAGAGAATAAAACCTTTCTCGTTGATATCTCTTATCTCAGCATTCCCTACCCTGCCATTTGCCATTATAATAACACTATCATTCGTGCTCATATCCTTGTCCACTGTAATTGCGTTCAGAGAGACATTAACCGCAGATCTTAAGGCTAGCTTCAGCAAGTCCTTATCTATATCGATGTCAGTTGTAATAAAACATAATAGAGTTGCCAGGTTCGGATGTATCATTCCGGATCCTTTGGCACAGGCACCTATCCTTACTATGGTCCCATTATAAAAAAAGGAGGTTTGCACCTCCTTGACTACCCTATCGGTTGTCATAATTGCCCGTTCAAAGAGTACCCCGGCATCCCTACTGAGTCCCTCTATAAGTAAGGGTAATTTTGCCAGTATCTTATCCACAGGTAGCCTCTTACCTATAACTCCGGTAGAGGCAATCCCCAATAGTTTTGGGTCTTCCTGTAAGAGTCTTCCAAGATCACTTAGTATGGCTTCAGCATCCAGAAATCCTCTCTCTCCTGTACAGGCATTGGCACATCCACTGTTCGCTATAACTCCTTTTAATATACCTGACTTCAATCTCTCGGCGGTTATAACTACTGAAGGGGACTTCACCTGATTTGTAGTAAACATTCCACCTGCTTTGGCTACACAGGTACTTACAAGAAGACCGAGATCCAACCCCTCTTTCTTTACCCCACTATGGATACCATTAGCTATAAATCCTCTGGGAAATGTTACACTCATGGGTATAAAGGCACTATATCAAGTCCAAGATTTTCTTCTAATCCAAACATTATGTTCATATTCTGAACAGCCTGTCCACTTGCCCCCTTTACCAGATTGTCTATAGCAGAGGTTATTATAGCTACCTCTTCCTCTACAGCGATACCAATATCACAGAAGTTAGACCCTCTTACCCCTTTTGTGGAAGGGAATTGACCTACAGGCAATATCCGTACAAAATAAGAATCTTTATAAAAATTCTTATAGATACTGTAAAGATCTTCTGCGCTTAATCTCTCTTTAAGTGGAGCATATACAGTTGTCAGTATACCTCTGGAGATGGGAACAAGTTGTGGGGTAAAGGCGACCTTAATGGGTCTTTCTGCCATTAAA
>CAZZLK010000127.1:0-8394 GCA_964655195.1 uncultured bacterium | reverse complement strand
ATAAGATACACCTCCTTTACCACCATTTAAGATTAGCCCCACCGGAAACTAACAGGGCAATAGAAGCCAGGATAGCGAGTAATATTTTCTTAAGCATAAGATACACCTCCTTTACCACCATTTAAGATTAGCCCCACCGGAAACTAACAGGGCAATAGAAGCTAGAATAGCGAGTAATATTTTCTTAAGCATAAGATACACCTCCTTTACCACCATTTGAGATTAGCCCCACCGGAAACCAATAGGGCAATAGAAGCTAGAATAGCGAGTAATATTTTCTTAAGCATAAGATACACCTCCTTTACCACCATTTAAGATTAGCCCCACCGGAGACTAATAGGGCAATAGAAGCCAGGATAGCGAATAATATTTTCTTAAGCATAAGATACACCTCCTTTACCACCATTTTAAAATTTAAATTAATTATATAACATTGTAAATCTATTTTTCAATCGAATCCCCTTTCCTCTAAGGATAATCTCTCAGTAGATAAACATATCAGTTCAAGATCCAGTGGTATATGGGAATTGGGCTATTCTGAGCTTTGCTGATCCATATGGGACAAGTACTACATCCTCTGCAGGCCCATCTACATCAACCGGGCTAACTGGAGGTATTCCTGCAGAATTATTCTCCAGCTTCCAGGATTCTATTCTCTTTGCTTTTCCCCTCAATACTACAGGTGAGTTTTTTGCATCAAATGGCTGGAAAGGGATATCACTTATCTCTACTGAGAAAGACTCTTGAGGATTATCCTTATCCAGTAAAAGTGCATAATTCCATAGACTCTTAGGATATATCTCCCAATCGTTAAACGGATCAGCTCCCTTTATCTTCTTCCTCTCTTCCTCTATCTTTAGGGCAAATACAAGTGGTCCTCTTTCAATACTGATTGAACTGTTTATCCAGGAACTAACCCTTATTCCCATTGGAAATCTAAGCTCCACAATGTCACCAGTATTCCACTCCCTTAGAATCTTATAGTATCTTCCCTGAGTAATATTGGAAAGTCTTCTTCCGTTAAGCCTGATCTCCGGAGAGTCACACCAGGCTGGTATCCTAAACCTCAAAGGGAAATTTACTTTCTCTCTACACTCAAATACAAGTCTGATAGATTCATTAAACGGATAATCCGTCTCCTCCCTTATTTTTACCTCTCTTCCTCCTATCTTGATATTGACTGTAGAAGGGGCATAGGCACCGGCAGCAAGTCCTTCATCTGGAGTGGCAAACCACAAGTTTTTTACAAATTTAGGCCATCCCTGATGCATATTTGCAGTGCAACAGCCGAAGTTTGGTTCTAGGCCAAAGATATTTGAGTCATCCCCATTGTTATACCAGTCTCTCTTAGCTACTGAAACAAGAACCTGATTGACCTGTTGATCGTACTGATGTGCACACATATCTTCAGTAAAAGTTGCTGGTAGGGCATTGTAAGCTATCTTTTCCAGTAAGTCTATGTACTTTATATTCTCCTCAAGGACCTTTATTACATTCTGAAGAGAAAACATAAACTCAACAACTCCGCATAGTTCCGTACCCTGTGATGGACTCCTCCCACTTAGATGTTCATCACCGGTAAACATCCCATTGGCAACTCCATGGTATCTTGTCAGATTCTCTATGGCTAATTCTATAGCCTTTTTGTCTTCCTCCCTTCCGCTATACTGGTAGTATAGTGCAGGATACTTTATCCCCATAGCAACATTAACAACATGATGAGAATGATAATTTATAAGCTCACGAAAATCTAACTGTTTAAATTTATCCCAATCGTAGTAGTACCTGATCGGTCTTGTATAGGGGAAATTGGTAAACAGATCTATCCAGTCGAGCGTCTGCCTGAAGATGATCTCTGCTAGGTCCAGGAGAAATTCATCACCTGTAATATTGTATAGCCAGTAGATAGAATAAATATTCTCAGCTCCCCTTGCCATAGCCCAACTCTCCAGAGGTCTCTTCTCTATATTTTCCCTCTGATATATAAAGTATCTCCTCATAAACTCTATAACCCTATCATCCCCTGTAGCTTCGTAATACTGGATCAATGCCTTTAGCATCACCATCCTGGGCCACCAGTCAAGATTATCTTGTGGGCCAAAGTTTCCCTCTTCTGTCTGACTTTTTAGACTCCAGTTTATCCATTTATCCGCCTTTTCTATCAATCTTTCGTCATTAAGCAGATAGGCTAGCGGTATCAATCCGTCACAGTAGTAAGGACCTCTCTCCCAATTTTCTCCATTTCCTCCTAACCAGCCACTATTTGGCCCAACAGAATCCCAGATTTCCTCAAGATGACCTGTGAGTCCATTAGCCTGAATAATTAACTGGTTACGCAGCCATCCTTCTGGTTTTATTGTGCCAAGAGGTAACTCGATAAATGGAATATCCATTAAAGGTTTACGATTTGGAAACATATAATTCATCATCTCCTTAATAATTTAATCTGGCAAGATACCTTACTATACTTTTTAAAAGATATTTACCTGCAGGATTATACTCTATACTCTCTGCCTGATCTCCAAGCCCCCCGCTAAATCTTAGAGTAGTTGCAATTAAAGTCCCCTTCCCCAGATTAGTCTCTATAAGATAGTGATCTAGGATATAAGTTCTGGTATCGAGTCTTGAGATGATGCCTCTGGCATTATATTCCTTTATAACCTCTTTACCAAGGACTCTATCTGTTGCCAGAGAATACCACTGCTCTATAGATAAGCCTTCAGGGCAGAAGCGTTTTATAACTGGATGTTCGGATAATATCTGAATAGACTCTCTAAAAAAAGGTTTACAGCTTACAGGCAGGTCTCCATCCTCCGGTTGTATATATAGCACTCTGGCTCCCTTGGAGATAGCTTTCAATATATCTTTATTCAACACTGTAGAGACAAACAACTTTTCTTCTGGCTCTCTGGTGTTAAATCTTATAATCCCTCTGGGGTCAAAGATCTCTATATCACCAATATTGGTATTCGGATATACCCAGATATACCAGTAATTTTTTACTAGATGGCCATCAGCCTCTAAAGAAGCTTCTATTTTAATCCTCTTTGGCAGTAATACTCTTGGGGCTTTAAATTCTATAACATCGATCCCTCCAACATATCCAGGAGAAATAGACTTTCTAATCTTACTCTCTTTGGAGAGTATGATTCTATCTCTATCTCTGACCAGACACTTTAACTTTGGCCTCTTTATCTTTTCAGTCCCATAGTGACTCAATATCAGATGAACTCTTACAGGAGACCCTGCAGAATAGCTGAATCTATCCCACTCTATTAATCTGTCCCCGCCGTTTATCCAGCTCCTTTTATTGTCCCACCCTATAGACAGGACTGTATCGCCGTTTATCTTTAAAAAGTCATCCTCGTCAAACTTTTTCTCCATAAGGTCGTCAAATATACCACTGGTAGTTATTGGTGTATCTCTCATACCTGTGATGACATAACCAGAGATTCTCTCATAACTCCTTACCAGCTCAAGAACCATCTTCCTGTAAGAGAATGCCTTCTCTTTAGAGGACTTTACCAGATCATCGAGCCTATTCAGTAACCCTTCCTCTTCTAATTTTTTATACTGATTTCTGTAGTCTACAGGCCAGTCTATCCCGATTTTGGGCTTATCAAGATAGAATGGATCCCCTCCATATTTTTCTCTCAGTTTAACTATGTCTCTTACCGTGTCAAAATCACAGAATTCTCCAAAGAGCCAGGGCTTTTTCTCCCTCCAGGAGGAGCCAAATCTGTCAATAAGGTCCCTGTAAAAATAAGGGTCGGTATAGAAGTGATAATCATAGAAATCTCCATAGTCTTTTAATAGTCCTCCATAACATTCCCCAGACCCACTATTATCCTTTATAAGTCCACCGTTAATATTCCATTTTACCTCATCAAAGAGTTTTCTTATGAATTCTTCATCTACGTCTTTATTAAGTTCACAACCAAGTGTCCATATAACTATAGATGGATGGTTATGTAAGTTTTTAGTTATATTTCTGTACTGCTTTAATGCATCTCTCTTGAATTCTTTTGTGACTTCTGGCAACCACATAGGGAGCTCCTGCCATACAAGTATCCCCTCTCTATCTGCGAGTTCAAAATACTCTTTGGGTGGAACAAAGAGGCAGAACTTTATAAGGTTGAACCCCATACTCTTTAGCCCTTTTATCTCTCTGAGGATTGTCTCTCTATCCGGATAAGGGCTTATACTCTCTGGATACCACCCCCAGTGGAGTATCCCTCTAGGGTATACAGGAGAACCATTTAGGAGAATCTCGTATCCCCTGCAGGTTATATCTCTAAATCCAAACTGAGTCCTATACTCATCAAGGAGTTCTCCATTTTTATTAAATAGTCTTATCCTCAGGAGATAGAGATTTGGCTCTTCTGGTGACCAGGGCTTTGGATCTTTAACCGATAGATTAAGTCTTTCTGGAAAATCTGTAGAAGAACAGGATTGACTTGCCACAATATCTTCTCCATCAAGTATCTCTGCAGTTAAATCTGCTTTAGCATGCATATTATGGGTATCAACATCTACCATCAGACTTGCCCTCCCATTCTTTTCTGTCTTTATTATGACCTCATCTATAAAGAAAGAGTTTTTCAGGAGAAACTCTACAGACTGCCATATCCCACCGAATGGGGCATACACGTCGGGTAAGAATCCGGCGAGACTTCCTCTCAGGGGCATATACCTGGATCTACCAGGTTTGATGACTTTTATCAGAAGTTCATTCTCTTTTCTCAATAGACCGGTTACCTCTACTTTAAATGGGTCCCAGATACCTTTATGCTCAGTAATAAGCTGGCCATTCAGCCATATCTTACAGTAGGCACTTACACCATTAAACCTGAAAAACTTTCTCTTTCCCCTCATCTCTTCCCATTCTTTTTCGTCTATTGCAAAGATCTTCCTATATGTTCCCACACCGTCTATATTTACATCTATTCCCTGACTCTCCCAGGAGGCTGGTACGATTATCTTTTCCCAGGATGGGCCTACCACTTTGCTGTAGAATTTTCCTAAAGGTGATATCTGAAAATCCCAGTAACCATTCAGATCAATCATATCTCCTCCCTTTTAATTTGTAAGCAATTATTGAACATATTATACTACAAGATATTGACTTGGGGTTAACTTCAGGAATTATACTTTTATTTAGTAAAGATACTATAAAAGAAGGAGGATAACTGATGAAATACAGAAGACTTGGAAGAACGAACATAGAAGTCTTCCCAATAGGTTTTGGTGGAATCCCTATACAAAGGGTAAAAGAGGAAGAGGCGGTAAAGGTTATAAAGAGGGCTATCGAACTCGGTATCAATTTTATAGATACTGCAAGGGGTTACAGGGATAGTGAGATAAAGATTGGAAAGGCATTAAAAGGTTGTGATAAGAGGATTTATCTCTCTTCGAAATCCTCAAACAGGACCAGAGATGGCATCTATGAGGATGTAAAGATCAGTCTAAAAAACTTAGGTGTGGATAAGATAGATATCTACCATCTACACGGGGTTAACGATAGAGACTCTTTTAATAAAGTCTTCTCACCAGAAGGAGCTTACTATGGCCTCTTAAAGGCAAAGGATGAGGGACTTATAGATTTTATAGCTGTATCAAGCCACAGTACCGACCTTCTTGAAGAGCTGATTGCTACCGATAAGTTTGATTTAGTGCAGCTATGTTACAACTTTATAGAGACAAAGGTGGAGGAAAAGATATTTCCAATGGCTCTGGAGAGAGATATTGGAATTATTGCAATGAAACCTATGGGAGGAGGGGTGTTTACAAATTCACGACTGGCATTGAAATTTGTCCTTCAGAAAGAATTTGTTGTTCCGGATCCAGGTATGGAGAGTATTGAAGAAGTTGAGGAGAATGTAAAGGTTGCTATGGAGCTTTCGCCTCTAACCGAAGAAGAATGGAAAGAGATCGAAAGAATGAGAGAAGAGATGGGTTCAGCATTCTGCAGGAGATGTGATTATTGCCAGCCCTGTCCTCAGGGGATTCCTATCTCCGTCATCATCAGGGCGGATACATTTATAAAGAGGTTACCCAGAGAAGGGATCAGTAGTGGATGGTTTTATGATGCATATCTGAAGGCTCAGAACTGTACAAAATGTGGCAGTTGTCTTCCAAGATGCCCTTATAAACTTCCTATCCCCGATATGATAGAGAAACAGGTACAGCTTGTAAGAGAATATCTAGGAGAGTGATAAAAGATAGTTGCATAAGATAGGCTTTATAAGATAAAATGTTGCCTTAATCTATTCTATCACATTGATATACCCTTCGAACTTTTTCCTGAAGTATAGAGTATTTTATAACATAGACCAGTATAATAGTGTCCTCCTCTCTAGGGTAAGGTCTCGGGGTTACCTCGAGACCTTAACTTATTTTTTGAGTCTTCTATAGGAACAGTCCTGTAACCCCCCACCCTCATACTAAAGGATAAAAATATCATACTAAAGTATGATTCAAAAGAGCATCTGAAAGTATGATTGAGACCATACCATTCACCGATAGTAAGGGTATCTCTCTTGCTTTATCCTATAGGTGGAGGTAATGATGAAAAGATTGATTGTGTTTTTAGAAGTTATAAGTTTAATAATGTTAACCACCTTGAATGGACTTTCTCAGAATAAATCGTCTATTCTTGCATCATTTTCTCCCTCAAAGATAGAGTTTGTAGTAGATAACCTCTCCAAAATCTATTCCCAGCACATAGATGCATCGGTCAATATAGATGCAGAAGACTGGGAACTCTTTTACGAACTGAATATAACCGGAATCCCAAAAGAGAGAATCCTTGTTGCACAGGGTGTAAATCCTGCTGAATATTTCTACAGATCTTTTTCTGGTAGAGTAAGTCTTGCCAGGGGAGGAAAGAATAAGGGAACTACCTTCCTTCCAAGAGTAAATATAAAATATATACCCAGCTGGCTTGATGATCCGGGGGTCTATAGTGGCAACATCATATTCAGTTACAGTCATCTGTCTGGAGGAAAGAGAGAACTTGTAAACCTGGGTTCCATTCCGATAGTCATAACAATAAAGCCTATATTCTCCATAACCGTCTGGTCAGAATCAAGAGGAAAGATAAGAAAAACACAAGACCCTATAAATATTTCACCCAATACAGTAACTTTCCTGGTTCCAAAGCCCGGGGAATGGGATGCACTGGAAGTATTACACCTGACTGTAACTACAAACTATAAAAAATGGAGCATTCAGTGTAAAGCTACCGAGCTTGTGGAGTACGAGGAATCAAAAAAGAGTAAAAGGGTCATCCCACCTATACCGCCTGACCGTTTATACATAAAAGGTGGAGACCTCTCTGAGTATACTCCATTTCCCTCTGATTCTTCTTATATAACTATAATCTCCAGAGAAAATCCTGATGGAGATTTCACAATCAACTTTATGCTTAAAACCGATGAATCTGTCCTGGCTGGTGAGTATAAGGGAAGCATAATCTTTCTGTTTCAGGGATCGGAGGCAAATTGATGGAGAAGATACTTATCTGTACAAGACTTTTTAACTCATCGTTTCTGGTTGAAGACCCGTTAAAGGAGATAAGGGTCAGTATCTCTCCTCCTGTAATAGAGCTCTCACTAAGACCTATGACCGAGTATATGTTTTCTATCTCTTTTACCAATCTGAGTACTGTAGGATTGAAGGTAGGGGCTGATGTATCACCATTTACCTTTGAAGAAAATGGAACCTTAATAATACTCGAAAAGCCCGACAGGTGGAGCTGTAGAGACTGGATAACATTAGAAGATAGAGAGTTTACAGTATTCCCCGGAGATACATATATGGTTAGTGGTAAGATCTCTGTCCCCATAGATGCTGCTGGCGGAAGACATTCTGCAGTAACATTCGATATAAATAGCAGTAACAGTATGCTAAGGGGAATGGGGGTTAAGATTAAAACTGGGACATTGATATTTGTCTCTATACCCTCTACTGAGACAAGAGAACTATTGTTAGAGTCTTTCGCTATGGAGAAGAGTACACCAGAAGAGGTGATCTTCTCCACAGTACTGAATAATCTTGGGAATACATATCTAAAGATAGAAGGCAATGTAAATATAAAGGATGCTCAGGGTAAGAGAATAAGAACAATTCCTCTAAAGGATGTAAGCACCATACTTCCAGGAGGAAGAAGGATAATCCGTACAACCTGGAGGTATCCAAAGACAAGAGTTTTTACAGCTTACCTGAAAGTAAACTACGGTGGCAGCAGTTGTATCGAAGAAAAAATAACTGGGAAGGTGGGCTATGAGATTTAGCATAAAGTTGATACTCATCTTTTTTGTGTTTCTTGCGCTTGGTATGACTTTTTATCGCTATAATCCCGAAACAGGACAGTGGGAAAAGCTTGAAGGGCTA
>CAZZLK010000126.1:0-9593 GCA_964655195.1 uncultured bacterium | reverse complement strand
TTACTACCTCTTTTTCTTCGATCTTTTCCCCCTCTTCCAGAGAGTATATCCTGACCCTTTTTCCCTCAAGGAGATTTAGTACCTCTTTAACTCCCCCCAGATAGGCACTCTTTCTGGTAAAGATCTCTCCAACCACAGAGGTATTCAGAAGCCCCAGAGAATCCAAGACCTTATATGTTCTTTCAAAATATATATCTGCTGTCTTTCCGCTTACTATCTCTTCCTCGGATGCTGAAAATAACCTTCTCATTTCTGATACCTCTCTATCGCTTTAGATATCTCTTCTATCCCTCTTTCTACCCCATTACTTATCGCCCTGCTCGATATTGTTGCTCCAGTTATAAATCTTACACTGTTTAAATTAGTATTAGATTTTCCTATAAATTGAGATAGATACCCATTTTTTGTTGCCTTCTCTCCCAGACCAGGGGTCTCACTGTGAGATAGTATTTTTATCCCTGTTATCCTTTTATCTGAATCCAAGCCAACTATCAGTTCAATATCCCCACCATATCCCTTCGTTGTAATTTTTGCAACTCCCCCTACTATACCTCCATTACTTAAGCCCAGATATACGGTAGTACCATCAACAGTAATTTCTTTAAATTCTGTAGCCTGCGGTAATACCTCCTGTCTTAGAGAAACCTCTGCTTTTATTTGCTGCTCATTTATGATTGGGGTAGTAAGTTGATAGAAGTAACCCAGAGTGCCAGCAGAAAGCGCACATATAAATGCCAGTAAGAGTGCCCTTTTTAGATGCTCTTTCATCTTTTCCTCCTTATCACCATCCATAATAATAGGGTCTATAACGTCGTCTGAATCTTCTACCTATTATAAAACCGGTCACAAACCCTCCTATATGTGCCCACCAGGCAACACCACCAGAGGTTATGTATGTCCTTACTGCCAGACTGGCAATCCCATTTAATGTCTGAGAGATAAACCAGAAACCCAGGAATAGGAATGCAGGTATGGCTGCTATATGGAGGAAGAAACCAAATGGCAGTAGGGTCATAATCCTAGCTTCTGGAAATATTATAAAATAAGCTCCCAATACTCCAGAGACTGCACCACTAGCCCCTATAGTAGGAATAGGTGATGAGAGGTTTGTTATAATGTGTGCAAGGCTTGAGGTAATACCACAGAAGAGGTAAAAGATTAGATATTTAAAATGTCCCATCCTGTCTTCCACATTATCTCCAAATATCCATAGATAAAGCATATTACTTAGGATATGATACCAGCCACCGTGTAAGAATATGGCAGTAAAAAAGGGAATAATAATATTCTTTATTGGTACTGATCCAAGATTAGAGATATCATTTATAAATCTTGCTGGGATTATTCCATATTGAAAGATGAATCTTTCCAGATGATCTCCAAGAGAAAGCTCATAGAAGAAGGCTATAAAGTTAGCTATTATAAGTATTACATTGATTATTGGAAATCTTCTTGAGGGTATATTATCCCTAAGTGGAATCATCTTTAAGTCCACCTCCCATATTAGATTCTCTCTTTTCCAGTAATTCCATTGCAGTTTCGATAGAATTTTCAGGAACCCATATCTCTACCGGTCCTCCCATTCCCATAACCGGTCCATTACCATAGGGGACTGTGGAAGACTTTAAGAATACATAGATTCCGTTACTCTCCAAATAACTCTTAATTATCTCTGCTTCTGCTTTATTGGGTGCCCTTTTCAGAAGGGTCAGTTCTCCCATTTAATATCTCCTTTATCTTTTCTACAGCCAGATTTATCAGTCTACTTAGAGGAGGGGTAGACTCTTCAATCAGTACAAATCTCGGGTGTGATACAGGTATCAATACCTTTAAAGCTTTACTTGTCGAAACGGCCTCCGCCATCTCCGAAGTGATCTCTCCCATCATACTGTTGGGTATCACTATTCCCCATGGACCCACTATGATATCAGCATCTAGAGAGCAGACCTTTACAGCATTCTCACCTGTAGCACCCTTATGAGCACCAGCTTTTAACATATTCCCGGTGGCAAATGAATTGGTACCTACAGCTACTATCTCTATATCGGATATCCCTTTTAATCTGGATATGATCTCAGAGCCTAATCCTCCACCTAATCCATCTATAATAAGTATTCTCTTCATAATTATAATGAAACAGAAAGACCTAACTGTACTATAAGCCCTTCATGATAGGTTACTGTAGCATTTAGGAAAGACAGTATATCAATATTTAGGGCAATCCCGACCTTTTCAGACTTATAGAAACCTACAAGGTCCATATTGTCTGTAAGTTTGAACTCCAGTGCTCCAAATATTCCCTCATATATTCCGCTTCCCATACCTATATGTCCTTTGAGGTTACCTATCCCTTTTGAGAGCACAAGATAGATGGTATTTCCACCTATTACGTTGTTTACATCTAGGATTCCACCGATGGATAACCCGGGAAGAAGGGCCTTTTCTTCTATCACGTTCAGTTTTAAATGAAACACAGGACTTATCTCAGAGGATGATGGGAGAGAGATGCCAGTTGCCCCTATCTCCATACCAATTCCAAGTCCTAAAGTGACCGGTACTCTTACAAGACTCTCCTCACCGTAAAAGCCTATGTTTGGACCTATACCTACACCAAGACTCATTACTTCTGCGGTTGGTATCTCTGAAATACCTGTAGGTCCCCAGTTAGAGAGAGTACTGGCACTTGCCAGACCATAGGAAGACAAAAGAAATACAACTGTGAGTAATAGAACCTTTACCTTCATACCATTACCTCCATTCTTTTTGCCCTTAGCCACAGGGCATATTCTATTCTTAATTTTTGTATCTCACAACCAACCCTGTGCGGTTTTAGAATGTCTCTATTTATATTGAAGTTGTTAGCCAGACATCCACCTCCGCATAGATATCTTGCCCAGCAATCTTTACAGATAGATTTACTGTTTATATCATTCAGCCTTACGAACTCTTCCCTCAATTTTTTATTTATTACTCCTTCGGTAATTTCTCCAAGTATAAATTTATTATATCCAACAAACTGATGACAGGGATACATTTCTCCGTTTGGAGTTACTGCAATATATTCTACTCCAGCTCCACACCCTCTGGTTAACCTTGGCAGACAGGCTCCCTCTTCTAATGGTAATTCGAAATGGAAAAACCTTACATCACTTTTTAGACATTCCTCTGCCACCTTCTGATATTCAGTCCTTAGTAGGGGGATATGCTCTTCCTTTATTGAAATTCTGTGGTCATTTGTTACTACGGGCTCCAGAGATATATATCTGAATCCAAGATCAACCAGTTCTTTAAAACTGTCAGAAAAGTTCAGCGTTTCTGCAGTATAGGTGCCTCTTATATAGTATCCCCCATCCTGTCTCCTTCTAGCCAGTTCTATAGCATTTGGCAGTATGTATCTAAAGCTTCCATCTCCATTCTTTAGATGCCTGAATCTATTGTGGGTTACTTCTCCACCATCAAGGCTCAATACTATACTTATCTCTAACTCGTCGAGTAGATCGAGAGTCTTCTCATTTAAAAGAAGTCCATTGGTGGTAAGAGTTATCCTGAGATGTTTGCCAGACTTTTCTGCCTTTTCTTTTCCATATATACTTGCTCCTCTGACGACATCCAGATTCAGAAGTGGTTCCCCACCGAAGAAGTCTATCTCTACATTCTTTATATCTTTTGATGACTCGATTAAAAAGTCTATGGATCTATATGCTGTCTCTAGACTCATAAAGGGTTCTGTAGATGAAAGGTTATGACTTGTGAAACAGTAATCACATAGCATATTACAGGAATGAGAGACATTCAGACACAATGACTTCAATGTCAAATCTTCTGGACCTTGAACCTCAACAGGCTCGCAGGACCCTAATATCTCTTCTATCTCTCTATAGACTTCTCTGGAGATGTTTGTACTTCTCTCTCTGTTAAGAAGGGATTCGACAGCCTCGGCTCCCTCTTCATCTAGTTGATAGAGAGAACCAAGACTGTGAAAAAGGAAATACTCCCTTCCAATGTTAAAGAGATGCCAGTCTCTTTTTACCAGGTCCATTTTCCTAACGGCTTCTTTACCTCACAGACCAGATTCCCAACTGTCATACTGGTCTTGCAGGCGGATCTGCAGGGGGTCTGACACTCCTGGCAGTTTCTCTTTTCTTCTTTTTTATCTATAGACCTTTCCATTATTACTTTTATATGCCTTCCCATATGTTGATCCCTCCAATCATTCCTTAATTGTTTTTATTATACCACAAGTGAAGACTTTAACCTCAAAGCTTGCCTATATTATATCATTCTGATATACTACTAGGGTAAGATTGCCGAGGAGGGGAGAACCTTATGGAAGATATAATTCACGTAAATTCGATTAAGAATCTTACTCTGAAGATGTTATCCATAGCCAAAAAGAATATAAAGGAAGGGGTAGAGTCTCTGGCAAATAAGGATGCAGAACTTGCAGAGAAGGTTATCAGAGAGGATAAACTTGTAGATGACCTGGAGTTAGAGATAGAAGAGGTATGTATAAGACTATTGAAGACTGTTAACAGAGAGGAAGATGTCAGATTAGTCAGCGGTGTCTGGAAGATCATCACCGATATAGAACGTATTGGAGATTATGCCACCCATGTGGCTGAATCTGCCAAGGTTCTTGCCAGTAAACCTACACTGAAGCCTCTTATAGATATACCAGCTATGGCAGATAGCGTGGTAGATATGATATCCAAGTGTGAGTCTGCTCTGGAAAACTATAATGTTGAGTATCTTGATTCCATATGGGAGACGGATGCTAAAGTTGACGCCCTGTACGATCAGGTCTTCAGAGAACTCCTCAGTTATATATTAGAAACACCAAGGCTCATTACCAATGCCATCTATCTTACACAGGTAGCCAGATATTTAGAAAGGGCGGGGGATCATGCTACCAATATAGCAGAGAGGATATTCTATATAGTAGAAGGTAAAAGGATAAAGAGAGGAAAGACCTACTATAAAAATTTGGAGGAGGTGTAATAATGAAGCTAGGAGTAATAGTCTCTCTAACTGAAGGGATAGATTCTGCCATAAAGAAGGTGAGAGACCTTGATCTACCTACCTGTCAGGTTGCATGCTGGGAACCTGAATTATTTACCGAAGAGAATGCCAGAGCTCTCAAAGAATCTGCTGAAAAGTGGGATATAGAGATAACTCATCTATGGGTTGGATGGCCTGGTCCCAGGGTGTGGAACTTTATAGAGGGTCCTATAACACTTGGACTTGTACCTGTGGAATATCGTTATGCCAGGCTGGAGGCACTAAAGAGAGGTTCAGATTTTGCCAGATTGATAGGGGTAGAGAATGTAATAACCCATGTGGGCTTTATACCTGAGAATCCAAATGATCCGTTATATCCTGGTCTCATATCGGTACTCAGGGAGATAGTAAGATACTGCAAGTACAATCGCCAGTACTTCTGCTTTGAGACAGGACAGGAGACTCCAACTACACTACTCAGGGCTATAGAGGATATTGGAATGGACAATATTGGAGTAAATTTGGACCCTGCGAATCTTCTTATGTATGGTAAGGCAAATCCTGTTGATGCGTTAGATATAATTGGTAGATTTGTAAGAGGAGTTCATGCGAAGGATGGGGAGTATCCTACAGGAGGTAGATCATTAGGGGTGGAGAAGCCTCTCGGTGAAGGTAGGGTAAACTATCCTGTTTTTATTTCTAAGTTAAAAGAATGCGGCTATGATGGTGCTCTAACTATAGAAAGAGAGATCTCTGGAGAACAGCAGATAAGAGATATCCTGAAAGCCAAGGAGTTTTTGAGTAGATTGATCTAAAATGGATAAGAGGCAATTTTTAATCTTTTCAGCCCTCTTCCTTTTGACTTTTCTGGTATTCTCCCTTTCTGTATCTATAGGAACTGTAAAGGTCTCTTTTTCAGACATTATAAAGAGCATATTTTATCGAAATAACCAGTCAGGGGCTAATACTATCATCCGTCAGATAAGATTGCCCAGAGTAATCCTCTCTCTACTTGTTGGAGCATCGTTGGGAGGGGCTGGAACTGTATTTCAATCTCTATTTGTAAATCCTATGGCAGATGCATATATTATAGGTATATCTTCAGGTTCAGCCCTGGGTGCGGTGCTGGCAATAGCTCTCAATATCAGGTTTTATATGCTGGGCATAAGTTCTATCCCTGTATTTGCTTTTACGGGTGGAGTTTCTACAGTATTTCTCGTATATGCGATCTCCTCTAGAGGAAGACATAATCAGATGTTGAATCTCCTTTTATCAGGACTTGCGATAAATTCTTTTTTGTCCAGCTTAATGTCCTTTCTGCTACTTTTGAGCGATACCTCTCTCCATGAATCTATATACTGGCTTATGGGAGGATTTTCTGGAAGAGGGTGGGAACATATAAGGATTATGATCCCTTATTTTGTCCTCTCTGTTATCATATTATCTCTATTTACGAGAGAGTTGAATATCCTTCTCCTTGGAGATGAACAGGCTCAGACTCTAGGGGTTAATGTACCACAGGTAAGAAGAATTATTATAGTCTTTACATCTCTACTTACCGCTACAGCAGTATCTGTCAGTGGCATCATAGGTTTTGTAGGCTTAGTCGTCCCCCATATACTGAGACTTCTTATGGGTCCAGATAACAGGATGTTGTTCCCTGCCAGTCTATTTGGGGGAGCGATTCTTTTGACTCTTTCAGATCTTATAGCCAGAACTGTCCTCTCTCCAAGTGAGATCCCTGTTGGTATAGTAACCTCACTAATCGGCGCTCCATTTTTCATCTCCTTACTTGTCAAGAGAGGATAGTCACGTGTAAAATTTAAGTAGATTAGATTAAAAAATAGGAGGTAAAAGGGTATGAAACAGATAGATCCTCTGGCACCGATCAATCTGAGGTGTGAGTACTGCATAAACCCGTTAGGGATTGATAGAAAGAATCCCAGATTGTCCTGGTTTTTATCCCATTCTGATCGTGGAGAAAAACAGTCTGCCTATCAGTTAATTGTATCAAGTTCTTTAGATAAGATAAACAGTGACATCGGAGACGTCTGGGATACTGGAAAGGTTTTATCCAACTCTCAACTGATTCTGTATAATGGTTCTCCTTTAGAGAGTGGAAAAACGTATTACTGGAAGGTTCGCTGGTGGGATAGTAAAGACCGTGTAAGTCCATTCAGCGAAGTTGCCACATTTGAGGTGGGGCTTTTAGAAGAATCTGACTGGAAGGCTAAGTGGATAGGGAGAGAAGCGTACGAGTATCTCACCATAGAATCCAAAGATATACCCTTTGGCAGGTCTTATACGATACCATATTCGGCTCTATTCAGAAAGGGCTTTTCGCTTAAAGGTCAGATAAGGAGAGCCAGGGCTTATATTTCCGGGCTGGGACTTTATGAACTCTACATTAATGGATGTCGTGTTGGAGATAAAGTCCTGGACCCCGGACAGACAGATTACAAGAAAAAGGTGCTTTATTCCACTTATGATGTAACGAGCCTCTTGAAGGAAGGGAAAAATGCAGTTGGGGTCATCCTTGGTAACGGTAGATACGTCAAGGATTATGGATATGATTTTCCTAAATTGATCCTCCAGCTTGAGATAGAGTATATAGATGGCAGTAAAGAGGTTATAATAAGCGATGAAACTTGGAAGACTAGTTATGGACCTATACTTGCCAATGGGATATACTATGGAGAGGTATACGATGCCAGGAAGGAGATTCCTGGTTGGAACCTGCCTGAGTTCGATGATAGCAGGTGGGAACAGGTAAAACTGGTAGAGCCTCCTGGTGGCAAACTGGTATCTGAGCTTATGCCACCTATAAAAGTTATCAAGACGTTAAAACCCCAGAGGATAATAAATCCAAAGCCAGGGGTATATGTGTATGATTTTGGTCAGAATTTTACCGGCTGGGTAAAGCTATATGTGAAGGGTCCTGAGGGGACCGAGGTAAAGCTCAGGTTTGCCGAACTTATAAATGAAGATGGTAATATAAATGTCTTACCTAACAGGGGAGCAGCCGCTACTGATATCTATATAACCAAGGGCGAAGGGGTAGAGGTGTATGAGCCCAGATTTACTTACCATGGTTTCCGTTATGTTGAACTCACAGGTTTCCCTGGAGTACCAACACTTGATACCCTTGAAGGACGGGTGGTGTATTCCTCTGTAGAACCGGTGGGAGAGTTCAACTGTTCCAATGAGCTGATAAATAAGATCCACAGGAATATTCTCTGGGGACAGCTGAGTAATCTTATGAGTATACCTACAGATTGTCCTCAGAGAGATGAAAGAATGGGCTGGATGGGAGATGCCCAGCTTACTGTAGAAGAGGCTATCTATAACTTTGATATGGCAGGTTTCTATCTGAAGTACTTAGATGATATAAAGCTTGCCCAGAAAGAGGATGGAAGCGTTTCAGATGTTGTCCCGCCTTACTGGAGTCTCTATCCGGCTGATCCAGCCTGGGGAACCGCCTATATAACGATAGCCTGGCACCTTTACCAGTATTACGGTGATGTAGAGGTGCTGAGAGAACACTATGAAGGTCTGAAGAAGTATGTTGATTTCCTCTCCAGCCTGGCTCCTGATAACATACTGAGATTCTCCAAGTATGGTGACTGGTGCCCTCCTGGTACTATAAGACCCAAGGATTTCTCTGGTGAGCTTGTCTCTACCTGGTGTTACTACAATGATACACTTACACTATCCAAGATAGCCAAGGTGCTGGGAAAAGAGGATGACTATGTCAAATATTCTAAACTGGCAGAGGATATAAAGACAGCCTTTAATAATCGATACCTGAAGGAAAGGTTCTATGCGGTATCTATAAAGCCCGATATCCCTGAGGATGTAGCTTCTAAGATTATTGAGGCAGTACTATCAAGTATGCCTCCAGACCAGAGGGAAAGGATGAAGCGATTTATAGAGCAGAACCTCTCAGTTACATCTATCACCAGTCAGACGATAAATACCCTTCCGTTGTATCTAAATATGGCTCCAGAGGATAAGAGAGAAGCAGTACTAAAGAGTCTTATAGAAGATATAGTGAATAGCCATGACTATCATCTGGATACGGGCATAGTTGGAACAAGGTATATATTTGATGTCCTCACCGATAATGGTTACATAGATATAGCTTACAGGATAGTAACTCAGGAGAGTTATCCCAGCTGGGGATATATGATAAGAGAAGGAGCCACCACTGTATGGGAGAGATGGGAAAAGTTAACATCCAGCGGGATGAACTCCCATAACCATATAATGTTTGGTACTGTAGACCCCTGGTTCTACAAGGCTCTTGGTGGTATAAAGTGTGTGGCTCCTGGTTGGGATAAGGTCATTGTAGAGCCGCACATAGTTGGTGATCTTAGATATGTAAAGGCAGGAACCAGAACACCCAAGGGATATATAGAGGTAGATTGGGAGAAACTTGAAGATTCTGTATGCTTTGTAATCAGTATACCTACCAATGTAGAAGGAGAGATCAGAATACCGAAGCTCTATGAAGATACTGTAATTGAGGAAAGTGGAAAGGTTATCTGGTCTGGTGGATTGCTGATAGAGAAGGCTGAAGGGATATATACCGCCAA
>CAZZLK010000125.1:0-22151 GCA_964655195.1 uncultured bacterium | reverse complement strand
GCACACATTATGTTAGCAAGGTTATGCTTACCTGTAAGCCTTATCCCTTTTAGGGGGATCGAGATTTCGGAAAATTCCAGATATTTGAACCTTATGTAATTACCATCTGTATATATATCACTGTCATTATTAAAGGAAAACGAAATCCTCCTGCTCTTGGCTGTCTCCACAGCTTCCACTACATTTCTATCGTCTCTGTTGTAAATCAATATATCTTCCTCTTTCTGATTAATAAATAATTTTTTCTTTGCCTCTATATACTCATCCATACTATTATGCCAGTTCAAATGATCACTTGCAATATTAAGCAGCACCCCTATTTTAGGGCGAAAGAGTTTAGTCCCCTGAAGCTGGAAGCTGCTTACCTCAAGTACAAAGTACTCTGGCTTTGAATTTAATACCTCTCCTATAAAGGGAATGCCGATATTACCAACTAACTTCACATCTTTCTCTGTAGATAAGATATGAGCGGTTAATGAAGTAGTAGTCGTTTTACCATTTGTACCAGTAATAGCTATAATTGGAACCTCAGTAAGACGATAAGCCAGTTCTATCTCACTTATAACCTCAATCCCTTTACTCCTAGCCTTCTCTAGTACTGGTTCGTCCCATCTTACACCTGGACTTAAGACTATAAGGTCAGAGTCCAGTACGAACTCTTCAGTATGACCTCCCAATTCTACCTCTATCCCATCGGGAGGATTCAAATCTCTTTTCTTTTCTGAGAGTTTTACCTTTGCACCTAACTCTATGAGGGTTTTAACACATGCCTCTCCAGTCTTGCCGTATCCTATTACCGTTACCCGCTTATCCCTTAAATCCATTTATATATACCCCCAGAATGCCTGCTAACAGAGTTAATAAAGAGAATCTGGTAACGACTTGTGGTTCACTCCATCCTGAAAGCTCAAAGTGATGGTGTAGCGGGCTCATTTTAAATATACGCCTTCCGGTAAGCTTATAGTACGAGACCTGAATCATAACGGAAAGGTTCTCAAGGATAAAGATGACTCCTAATATAAGAACTAGCCATTCTTTACCCATAGCTATTCCTAATCCAGCTATACTGGCTCCGAGTGATAAAGAACCTACATCTCCCATAATAAGTTTAGCGGGATGAACATTATAGAAGAGAAAAACCGAAAGACTACCAAGTAAAGCCAGCGAGAGGACATTTACGTTTGGATTTTTAATAAGAAGAATGATAAAGAGTAAAAGGATGGATATAATTGTACCAGCTAATCCATCGACTCCATCTGTAAAGTTTACTCCATTTGCTATCCCTACTATAAACACCGTCTCTAGAAAATATAACCAGAATAGACTATTAGGATAGAACAGAAGAAAGTTTCCCTTTATCTCAAAGATATTATATCTCTTAACTATCCAGAGCCAGAATAAGGATATAATGCATTCAGCAATGAATTTATATCTGCCCTTTAAAGGTTGAGATGACCTCTTTTTTATCCCTGAATAGTCGTCTATGCCACCTATAATAGCATAACCTGTTATTAATCCTAAGAGTACTATTATCTCCCGAGTAGGATACATAATTAATAGAGTTAATAGGGCGCTAAGAAGTATGACCATACCACCCATAGTTGGAGTCCCCTCTTTAGCCAAATGTGTCTTTGGTCCATAATCTCTCACATGTTTTGGTAGTAAGGACCTGAAATATTTAAAGTAAACTCTAAATCCCAATATGCTCAGTATTAGTGAAAGATAAAATGTAACCAGACTTCTACTGTCCACCGTTTATCCTCCTTTTGATCGCTTCCATCGCTACTTCTCTATCATCAAAATGAATAGTTACATCTTTAAATATCTGATACGTCTCGTGTCCTTTGCCGGCTATAACTATGACATCCTCAGGTTCCGCTATATTTATGGCGTGCTCTATCGCCTCTTTCCTGTCTTCTTTTACAATATAATTATCTTTCGTTATACCGCTGATTATATCTTCTATAATCCTAATAGGATCCTCACTCCTTGGGTTATCCGAAGTGATAATGGCAAGATCAGAAAGCTTGGTAGCTATATCACCCATAATAGGTCTCTTGGTTTTATCCCTATTACCACCGCATCCAAATACAACTAAAAGCCTCTTGCCAAAAGTCCTGGCTACTCTAAGAACCCTCTCTAATGCATCGGGAGTATGTGCATAGTCTATAAATACATAGAACGACTGCCCTAGGTCTATACGCTCCAACCTGCCTCTTACGGGATTAAAGTCTCGAATAACATCTATCGCTCTATCTATAGATCTCCCTATCGCATAGATATAACCTATAGCTGAAAGTATATTGTAGACGTTTATCTCTCCTAAAAGTTTGGACCTTACATTAAAACTTTCCCCTCCTATAGCAAGCTCAAAAAATAACCCCTCTGGAGAAGTCTTTATATTCCTAGCTGTTACCATAGCAGGTTTCTTTATCCCATAAGTAATTGGATGATTTGCCTCAAATTCTCTGACTAATCTCTCCCCATAGGGATCATCGGTATTTATCACCATAATACCATTTTCTACTTTTGAGACCATCTCGAATAGACGTCTTTTAGCCTGGAAATATGCCTCCATATCCTTATGAAAATCCAGATGATCTTGAGTAAGATTAGTAAATACAGCTCCCTCAAAATTAATCGCATCAACCCTATGTTGAACTAATGAATGGGAGGAGACCTCCATAACTATCCTGCTTATACCACTTGCCTTAGCTTTACTATAAAGCTCTGCCAGAAGTAATTGTTCGGGTGTTGTAAATTCGGTAGGGAGGATCTCATTACCCAACTTAGCACCAAGAGTCCCTATTATCCCGACTCTTTCTCCATCTGCTTCCAATATGCTACCTATAAGATTCACCGTGGTAGTTTTACCATTAGTACCAGTAACTCCAATAGTTTTTATATACCTGAAAGGATTTCCATAGAAATTACTGCTTATAAATGCATAAGCCTTCTTACTATCTAAGACCCTTATATAGGGAAAGTCCCCAAGTATTTCATTCTCTCCTATAACTGCTATCGCTCCATTTTGAATAGCTTCCTCTATAAATAGGTGTCCATCAACTCTTTCCCCTTTTAGTGCTATAAATACATAGTTCTTCCTAATATTCTTAGAGTTACTACTTATACCCTCTATCTCTGCGTCTATGATCTTTTCTATTCCTCTTATATCAATTATCTCTATATCTTCCAGTAACTTTAATATCTTCATAGGTCTCTCCTTTCAATCTCTCGTCGTATAATAAAATCTCTGCTACCTTTTTGAACAATGGAGCTGCAGTATCAGAAGCCCATCTACCTACCTCTGGTTCATCCAGTATCACACCAATTATATACCGTGGATGATGAGCTGGTAAATACCCTATAAAAGAGACAATACTTTTCTCCATAGAGTATCGTCCATCAATAACCTTTTGAGCGGTTCCCGTCTTACCTGCTATCTCTATTCCTTCTATCCTAGCTTTTTTACCTGTCCCATTCTCCACCACATTTACCAATATATCAGTGATTTTCCTTGATGTTTCACAGGATAAGATCTGATTCAAGAAATTGGTAGGTGATGAAATTCTAAGTATAGTTGGCTTTACAATATATCCACCATTTGCCAATGGGGCATAGCTAGAGACCAGCTGCAAGGCACTCATAGCTATACCCTGACCGAAACTGTTCTGAGTAAGAGTAATCATATCCCTTCTACTTGGAAGCATCCCGGAGGCTTCTCCTGCTATTTCTATACCTGTAGGTATCCCGAAACCAAATGAGGAAATATACCTATAGAAGAGGTCAGTCCCTATCTTTATCCCCACCTGAGCCATCCCTATGTTTGATGAGACCTCAAGGATTTCCTTCAGAGTCATATCGTAAGACTCTACATCGTGAGGAGCATCCTTTATGGAGATCCCCCTCACTACAAATGGAGGTCTACAGTTAAATCTTTCTTCTTCATTAATACATCTTTCTTCTAGAGCGATGGAGGCTACTATAGGTTTAAATGATGAGCCAGGCTCAAAGATATCCTGAATTGCAAAATTCTTGGTATGTGGGAAGTTCACTAATGCCAATACCTCACCTGTCCATGGAGACATAACGATGACAATACCTTTTTTAAACCCAAGGGATTTCTGACTCTCTAATAACAGATCATTTATCTTTGCCTGTAAAACGCTATCTATACTCAGATATATGTTCTCTCCCTTCTTCAATTTATCATCTAGAGCTAACTCTATACCACTCAATCCTTTATTGTCTATATCTACATCACCTATGATCTCTCTTACATCAGGATTCAAGCAGAGACGTTGGTACTCCTCCTCGAGAAAGAATACACCCTTTTTTAAAGATAGCAACCTGTCAGCAGTTTCCCTATTAAGTTTTCTTTCTATCCACACGAATCTTAAATTCTCCCTTAACTTGTCTATATAAAGATTCGCTGGTTTACCCAAAAGTTCCCCTATCTTATTGCCCAATCCTACAGGATCATCAACCATATATGGATCAGCAGACACAGAATATCGAACCTCATTCGTAACTATAATCCTGCCATATCGATCATATATCTTTCCTCTCTCTACTCTGCATTCTTCAAAAGAAGAATCAGACCTTTTTGACCATAATCCCCAAAGTACCTGCCAGTAAAACAATGTCACCCCTTCCATAATAAAGGTCAATATAAAAACACCAATTAAGATCTTTATCCTTCTGGTATTCAACCTATTCTGTTGGCAGTATGATTATTCTATTACTAGGTTGTAAGCCTAATCTTTTCCCTTCATTTCTTAGACGTGTCGGAGAGGTTAATCGTATAATCTCTAAGCTCAACTGCTCATTTTTGATCGAAAGAGTATCTATCACTTCTTCTAAAGACCTTATTTCTTCCTGATAGCGTATGAGTCCACTGTAAAGTCTTATCTGGAGTAGACTTACAGTAAACATACCGACAAGCAATGCCGAAACTAAGAGTAATCTTACCCATCTGTGCTGAATCTTATAATGAGTCTGAGGAACCTGTTCCTTTATTTCTTCCAGTTGCAGATTTACGTAGACATTTCTCTCTGCCAAAATTCTGTTCATATCTTCTCTAACCCCCTGAGCTTAGCGCTTCTAGCTCTTCTATTATCTAGTATCTCCTCTCTCCTAGGCTTTATCACAGATGAAGTAATAATTTTCTCGCCGCTTTCCTTAAAGAATTTCTTCACTATACGGTCCTCTAGAGAGTGGTAGGAAATAACACATAGCCTTCCCTTTGGTCTTAGAAGAGATATTGCTTGAGAGAGGGCATTTTCTAAATTCTCCAATTCGTTGTTTATATATATCCTCAAAGCCATAAAGACTCTTGTGGCTGGATGTATCTTTCCCCTTTTCCTAATCACAGAACTAATAATATCCGTCAGTTCTTTAGTCGAAGAGATCTCTTTTCCTTTTCTGTATTCTACTATCGCCCTTGCTATCTTATGGGCAAAAGGTTCCTCTCCAAACTCCCTGAATATATACTCTAATCTATCTTGGGGAAAGGTATTCACAACCTGATGAGCAGTTAAAGGGATATTCTGGTCCATCCTCATATCTAAAGGACCCTCCTTAGCAAAGCTAAAACCTCTTTCAGGGTCATCTAGTTGAATAGAAGATACCCCTAGGTCAAAGAGAATTCCATCGAATTTATCAAAACCAGCTTTAGAAATAAGCTCCCTTAAGTTAACAAAATTCCCACTGATAAGGGTATATCTACCTCTATATTCAGAAAGAATCTCTTCCGCTATGTTTATAGCCATTGGGTCTCTATCTATGCCTACAAGGTATCCGTCTGGGCTACTATACTTTAGAATAGCTAGGCTATGTCCCCCACCTCCAAGGGTACAATCCAGATATAAACCACCCGGTTTTACATCCATCAGTCTTATAACTTCTTCTACCATTACTGGCTTATGGAGAAGTTTATATTCTAATGGCATTTCTGATTTCTCCCATATTTTTATAAAATTCTCTGGGATTTCCAATGTACTCTTTCCATAACTCTGGATTCCATATCTCTAGTCTGTTGGACACTCCGATAATTACCACTTCTTTCTCTATCTTTGCATACTCACGGAGATTCTTGGGTATAAGTAATCTACCCTGTGGGTCTAACTCATCTTGAACTGCTCCAGAATACCAGAATCTCATAAACTTGAGAACATCAGGATCTGCCAGTGGGAGACTTCTTAACTTTTCGTCTATCCTGTTCCACTCTTCCAGTGGAAAGACAAACAAAGCATTATCAAAACCTCTAGTTATACAGAGTCCTTCTTTCAATGCTGGCCTTACTTTAGAAGGTATTACAACCCTCCCTTTTTCATCTAAAACATGCCTTGTCTCACTTAAGAATACCATCTCCCACTTTCCTCCACTTCAAACCACTTATCTTATGTTACTACTGAAATAAGAAAATTTCAATAGGGATTAAGTTGAAAGAATCTATGTTATAATAGTCTAGTAGACGTAAACATCTTTGATTGGAGGCTTTTAATGAGTGAAAACATCAAGCATAAAGTTATAGTGATGAGTGGAAAGGGTGGAGTAGGAAAGAGTACTGTGGCTGTAAATATAGCAGTTGGTCTGGCTCTAAATGGCTTAGACGTAGGGCTGATGGATATAGATATTCACGGTCCTAATATCCCAAAGATGCTGGGTATAGAAGATGCTAAGATACACAGTAGGGATAATAAGATTATCCCGATATCTTATGGAGAAAACCTGAAGGTTATATCTGTTGGTTTCTTATTGCCAAAACAGGACGATCCAGTAATATGGAGAGGTCCTTTAAAGACAAATCTTATCAGACAATTCATAGAGCAAACTGATTGGGGAAGTTTAGATTACTTGATTATAGACTCTCCTCCTGGTACTGGAGATGAACCGTTATCTGTAATACAGTTATTTAAAGGACTCGATGGAGCAGTCATAGTTACTACTCCGCAAGAAGTTTCACTGTTAGATTCGAGAAAGGCTATAAATTTTGCCAGGGCATTGAATATTCCTGTATTAGGAGTAGTAGAAAATATGAGTGGATTTGTATGTCCTAACTGTGGAACAGTTACAGAGATATTTAAATCTGGAGGAGGAGAGAAGACTGCTCAAGAAATGGGAGTGCCTTTTTTAGGTAAGATTCCAATAGAACCAAACATAGTAATGTCTTCTGATGAGGGTAAACCGTATATTTACTTTTATAACCGTATGAAATCTTCGAATGCCTTTGAAGAAATAATTGCTAAAATAAGGAAAGCTCTAGAGGTAAGTTAAAGCGATGGAAGATTATTTAGTAAAGGCAGCTTCTGATGATTTCTCTTTTACAGTAAGTATAGCGATAACCACAAAATTGGTAGAAAGAGCCAGAGAGGTACATGAAACTAGCAGGCTTGCTACCGCAGCGCTGGGAAGGGCACTGAGTCTAGTTAGTATAATGGGGACAGATTTAGAAGGTAGACAGACAGTAAGCATTCAAATTATATCTAACGGGCCACTAAAAGGTCTATTTGTTCAATCCGATGCCAGTGGAAATGTCAGAGGATATATAAAAAATCCTTATATAGAGCTACCACCAAATGAGATAGGTAATATAGATGTAGAAAGTGGTATAGGGAAGTCAGGATATCTATATGTAGTGAAGGACTTGGGATTTGGAAGCCCATATATAGGTATCACTCCTCTTGTAAAGGGAGGTATAGCAACGGACTTAGCACACTATTTCTATACATCAGAACAGACCCCTTCGGTTGTTGCTGCCGGAACCTACATAGGACCTAACGGTAGAGTTGAGGCTTCGGGAGGGATGATTGGGCGTATATTACCGGGAACTTCCTTTGAGAAGATAGAGATATTGGAGGAGCGATTAAACAGTCTCCCTCCTCTAAGTGAGCTCATAAGAGAACTTAGATCAGTAGAGTCTATATTGAAACTTATCTTTGGAAGTATCCCTTATATGATATTGGAGAAGAGATCTATAAGGTACCACTGTCCCTGTTCTAAAGAACGTGCTAAAACTACACTAATCCTCTTAGGAAAAGAAGAACTCTCTTCCATCTTAGAAGAGGGCTTCACAGAGGTGACCTGTATCTTCTGTGGTACGAGATATTACTTTAATAAAGAAGAGTTAGAAGAAATAATAGCTTCTATTGAATAGATTCCAATACGGATCTGGCAAAGTTGTCCCATACCCCTAGATTTACTATCTTTCCGGAAGAAAGGAGAGGTTTTAACTTCTTAGTTACTGATTCTATATCATAGTGGCTCCATCTTCTAATATCTATATCCCAGAACTTTATCGTATAACCAAGCTCAGAGACAGCATCCAAGAGTGTTCTATTAAACCTGCTTTGAGGAGGCCTGAATATTTTTATATCTTCCCCAACTATATTCTCTATGACCTCTTCTGCCCTTCTAAGACTGATCAGGATCTCCTGTTTAGAGTAGGTGGTATAATCTGTATAGGATTCACCCAACATACCGATCTGATGCCCTCTATTCCTTAACTCATCTGCTATATCTCTATGGAATCTTACAGCTTCTGCAGTAAAGAAAAATGTCCCTTGTAGTTTTGATCTGTCAAATGTTTCAAGAAGCTCTCTTAAGTTACTGCTGGGATACCTGATTTCAACAGTGTACTCTATATAGTTACCTGATTGATTAGAAAATATAACATTAATCTTATTAAATTCTGGTGGTATCTCATAGAGATAAGCCTTTAGCTTATAAAATTCTATACTATCGACCCTCTTATAATTACCATCTAACCAGCTTTTGACTCTTCCAGTAGGATCAGAACTTTCTTCACCAGCCATTACAAACCAGACCCTATTGTAAGAATAGGTCGCCCTGTATACATCAACAGGGACATTTCCAAAGGCATCAATTGTACTATAGGGTAATCTCTCTCTATTATAGTATGTAAATGGTCTGTACATCTGGGGTGCAGTAATCAAGACTATATCATTATCTGAGGCATTAGAATGTATATACTCTACCAATTTTCGCCATGGGCGGGAAATGAAGTCAAGTTTATGATAGTAATTATAGACAGCGCAAGAATTTATCCCTACTATAATAAGTAAGGTGAGGCTTACTAAAGGGTAGAAATGCAGCCTTCTAATGCCTCTGGCTAGCAGTATAAAGTACCCTATTATAAAGGGAGAGAGATATCTAGCGCTGAAAAAGCTCTTCTCCAGGGAAGCTACGATTAGTAATAAAAATGGAAGAAATATGTATAAACAGGTCAGTAGAAAGCCTCTTTTATCTTTATAAGGCGGAAGCAACCCTATTATAAGTAGTATTAAAAAGAAGAAAAAGATATAGTCTAATAGATTTCCTCTTGCAAAGATACTTCTAGCATAACCAAGATTTATCTCTAAAAAGGAGTTCTTAATAACAGTCAAAGAAAGAGCCTGTTTACCTTGATAGACTTCTGGGGTTCTGTTTTTTACTATTACATAGACCCATGGTAGAAAAGATATGGCTACAATAAGCTGATATATTACCCATCTCTTAAGAGTCTCCCTTTCTCTAAACTTGGTCAAAAATACGAATATATTCTGCGAAAGTATATAAAAGATAGAATAGATATGAGTATACAGGGAGAGGACATTTACGGTACTTAAAATAGCAAGCATTTTCTTCTCCGATCTAAATTCACCCCGAACCCATCTATTTAGTAGATATAGTGAGAGTATAAAGAAGAAGGTAAGGAGGGGATACATTCGAGCCTCCTGAGAATAGTATAGCTGGAAGGGTGAGAGGGCAAATAAAAGAGAGGAGATCACTGCAGTTGCAGGGTCAAAGATACTTTTTGTAAAAGCATAGATAAAAGGTATACTTATTACACTAAAAATAGCTGAAAAGGACCTCAAGGCTACTTCGGAATCTCCAAAGATCAATATCCACATACGTATAAGGATGAAGTAAAAGGGAGGATGTATACCGGTAGAGGCTCTATTTAAAATTATATCTCTTATACCGCTCCAGGCAAGATTCACAGTGATAGCTTCATCTAGCCAGAGACTCCTCAGTCCTATATTATAAAACCTTATAAAACCACACAGAATCACTATAGATGCTGGAATAAACTTACTGCTGATCAGGTTTCTATTCATAGGGAACAATCCCCATAAAGCAGGGAGGGCAGTATTGATTAAAAATACCAGAAAGGCTAAGTTGAATGCTATTCCATCTGGTATTCCGAACCTACTTAGGAGTAAGATTGCAAATCCTTCCCTTACTCCAAGTCCCCCTACCGTTATGGGGATAAGATTTGCCAGCATAACAAGGGGGTAAGCAATAAAGATTCCTAGACTAAATGACCTTCCAAAAGACATGAGTAAAAGTGAAGCTTCAAAAAGCACGAGGATATAACTCATAAGTGTAAGGATTAAACAGATGATAATGGTCTTTATCCTTAAATGCTTTAAACCCTCCAGAAGCTGTGGGTATCTTCTAAGAATTGGGAACTTAACAAGTATTTCTAGAAATCTGGGTTGAAGGATAAAGAACAGAGACCCTAAGAGCACTAGAGTTACTATTATGGATATATAAGGGGTAAGAAAGTACCAGAGACCCCACAGAGATAATATCCCTACCACCCATAGATCAAAGATCTTATCCCATAAAACTAAGCCAACTCCTGCAATTCTTTTTTCTCTAGGGATTTCTATTATGCGTCCAACTTCTCCGATTCTACCTGGAGTTACTATCCCTAGAGACATACCAGATAGATAACCATCTATAGCAGAGAGAAAGGAAACGTCTGGTTCTAAGTCTTTTATTAATAGATACCACTTGTATGTCTTAAACAGAGTAAATAGTAACCCCAAGACAACTGCTATACCCAGGAATAAGAGTCTTACCTGGAAGAGAGAAGTTATAACTGATACAAGTGGAACCTTCTTAGAGAGAAAATAGATTATATATACTGTAACTAAGAACTTAGCCAGGTTGAATAGTAAGTTCCTTTTTTCCTTCAGCATCATATATCCTTATTATCCTTATCTCACCTGTATAGGGATTTATTGTGTCAGGAATGATATGCAGGTCCTGTATCTGAAAGTATCTAGAAGAGGGAATATAGATGTAGGGATTCTCGATCCCTACTGTAAGTTTCTCTATTTTCTTCGGAGAAGTTATCCTGTCCTCTATGATAATCTTATCTTCATAGATCTCTATATTTCTCTCTACCGGAATATCACTTTCCGTTTTATATGTTATAAGCATCTTCCTAAGAAGATCCTTTACCTTCAGACTCAAGTTGGTAAAACGTCCGAATATAAGCTGAAATACTCTAGAGATTAAAAGCTCCTTTGATCTCATAAGTCTGTAAGATAACTTTAACATATTGGTCTTTATAGTTATCAGACCGCCATTAATATCAAACTTGCTATCATACCTCAGCCAGCCACTGGAGTAGATATCACCTCTAATCTTTACAACAACCCCACTATCAGCAATAGAAATACCCCTCTGTTTGAATGATAATCTAAATGTTCCACCCTTTTTCAGATTAGAAACAAAGTAGAAATTTCTATTACTTACTACAAACAGCCCTGAATTCTTAAAGAATCTACTGAATTCATTTCTGTAGAGAGGAGATGCCAAATCTCCCTGGTACATATCTATATGCGCCTGCAAATACGTATATCCTATATAGGAGAGGTATCTATCATCTAAGTTATATGGTCCTATAGAAGCTCTCTTTTCTAAAGAATCTCTCAAGATAGATGCTATCTTCTTTGCATTCTCATTCCAATGACTCGAGTACTCTATGCCGGATGGGATTATGTATTTAGTATTACGGGACCCATACTCTCCTCCAAAAGTACCATCCGGATGGGCGAAGAAAACTAGAAAACTTAATGCTCTATCTATTATATCCTTAGCGACCAATTCTTGCGAATTTCTGTAGTATTTACATAGATAATCTATGGTTAGAGATAGATAACCTATATCTGGTCCCCCATATTCAGGAAACCATCCTTCCTCATCCTGTTTCTCTCTTAATTTCCCTAGTTTTTCGAGAGAACCCTCTTTATATTTTCCATCACCAGTAAGGAGATATACATTATAGAGGGCTGAGATAGCTCCCGCTACCTGGTTACAGGCGGTAAAATCTGTATATCTTAATAGCCAATCGGAGGCTTTTTTAAGACTAACTATAACTTTATCATAAGATGAAATCTCCTTACCTAAGACTAAAAGCGTCTCTGAAACTGCATAAGTGGTAAATGCAGTTGCCGCAAAACTGTGCTCATTCGGATACCATTCATTAAAAGAACCATCGCTATTCTGAATACTCAGCCAAAATCTCAAGGCACCGTCTATCCAGCTAAGAATATTCTTATCTCTAAGATAGATATTACCTGGGAAATCGTACTTATACAGTAGAGCCAGTGTAAGTACAGCCTCTTGAGATCTGGCGCAGGGAAAATCTATCACATTATAATGCCAGAACTGTCTATCAAAACAGCCAAAAGTGGGGCTATTAGGATTTTTATCTAATAAGCCCAGTAACCTTGGTATCTCCTTTAAGATCACCTCTAGATATACACTACTCAATTCCGACCTCTTCGACTATATAGTATTCTTCCTTCTGCCCATGAGTCAAATTGTTAATCATCTCTCCCAAAAGTCCTATAGAAAGAGACTGAATTCCAAGTATCATACACAGAACCCCAAGAGTAAGGAGTGGTCTATTGCCTATAAGAGCACCGGTTAGAAATTTATGGAATACTAAATACAGATTTATAAGAAATCCGATAAGAAACAATAATATTCCAGTTGAGCCAAAGATGTGCATAGGTCTTTTTATAAATCGTGTTAAGAAAACAACCGTAAAAAGATCTAGGAATCCCTTAAAGAGTCTCTCCCAGCCATACTTAGAACTTCCATATCTTCTTGGATGATGAGTCACAACAATCTCCGTCACTGTAAATCCTTTACTGTAGGCTAAAGCTGGTATATATCTATGAAGTTCACCATATATCTCTAAAGACTTTACCACCTCATTTCTGTACGCCTTAAACCCACAGTTAAAATCATGGATCTTCACACCAGTAACGAGAGATGTAAGTTTATTAAACAATCTTGAGGGTAATGTCTTACTGAGAGGGTCATAACGTACCTTCTTCCAACCAGAAACTACATCATACCCTCTGTTAATCATCTCTATAAACCTCGGAATTTCTACAGGGTCATCCTGCAAATCCGCATCCATAGTAATAACTATGTCACCCTTTGCCAGTTTAAAACCAGCAGAGAGGGCACTAGACTTACCAAAATTCCTTCTAAACCTTATCCCCTTTACTCTTGTATCATTTTTACTCAAGTTTTTAATTATCTCAAAGGAACCATCAGTACTACCATCGTCTATAAAAATTATCTCAAAAGATAAGCCCAGTGGTAATGTATTTTCAACTATCCCTTTATATAAAGCCTCAATAGATTCCGCCTCATTCTTTAAAGGGATCACAAAAGATATATCGTATTTATTCATTCTTTAACCCTCCTAAAAACAGGAGCATCGCTCCCTGTCCGTGTGGAAAAACTCCAAGCTTCCTCTTAGCGTAGTATATATAGTCTCCAGGACCTGTCCCCTCGGAAACCCCAAGTACTTCACCATCCTCATTGACTCTGTTCTTTATTCCACTCAATGCCCTGTTAACCATATCTATATAACTATCATCTAGTATTCCTAGTGAAATAGCCCTGTATACACCATACCCTAGGAGGGCACTTCCAGAGGTTTCCAGATAGGTACCTTTCATATTTATAAGTGTATGCCAGAGTCCTGATTTATCCTGTAGTCTAGCCAAAGTACTAACCATCCCTCTTATAATAGAGCTAATGTACATCTTATCTTCTTCCTCGACATAAGGGGTTACTTCTACCAAGGTGGCTAACATCCATCCGTTTCCTCTTGCCCAGTAGTGCTGAGAGAGGGAAAGTGTATTCTCGTCCCAGGCATGGTGGAAGAGAAAGACATTAGGGTTCATCAGATACTTTATGTGCAGATATAATTGTCTGAGTCCTTCTTCTCTGTAACGGTCTCCTAACTTTACCATAAAGGGGCATATCATATAAACAGTGTCGATCCATATTTGCTTGGTTCCTGGTTCATGTACTATAGCACCGGATGGTATCCTATCTCTATAGGAAAGTACAAAGTTTCCAAGTTCCTTTGCCTTTTCTAAATACCTCTCGTCTTTAAACATATCAAATAGGGTCAGGAGGACATCACCTGTGGCACAATCATTAACATTTTTGGGAGGTATATCTTTCTCTATATATCTATCTATAAGTGCCTTCACATAACCCCAATTACCTGTAGCCAGAAGCCCTTTCATCGCAACAGTCTGCCCCCAGGAGTAACCCACAATTCCATTCTTTATAGTCCTAGTAGCTATAAGTCTTATTAGTCTTCTATTATCAGTTACTAAAGCTTTATTCTTTACGTTCAAATAAGGGTAAGAATTATATTTATGTTCTATTGCATTCATTATATTTATAGCCCTATCTAAATAGACTTCTGCCTTACTAACCTTACCAGTCTTTAACTCATTCTTAGCCTTATTTATGAGTCCTTCTACCTCTGTTAAATCCCACCCCTTGGGCCATTCTACTCTCATATCGTGGAGTCTAGTTTCTGCATAAGAGAGTTTCTCAGTTATATTTCCTGCCCAAAGATAGCCACGTATAAAAAATAGAAATATAAGGGTCAATAGAAGTATTCTTTTCATCTCTGTCTTAATAAATGCTCCTCGTATGTTCTAGAGAATATATGAGTTCCGTTACCTTTTGTAAAATAGAAAAGATAATCTGTCTTGGCAGGGTTTACTGCAGATACTATAGATGAAAGTCCAGGATTACATATTGGTCCTGGTGGAAGTCCATAGTGTAGATAAGTATTATAAGGAGAATCAACTTCCAGGTCTTTATAACTTAATATAGGCTTAGATCTACCAAGAGCATACTGCACTGTTGCGTCACACTGGAGTTTCATTCCGAGCTTGAGCCTTTTGAGTAAGACCTGAGCTATAATGGGCCTTTCACTGTCTATCTGAGCCTCCTTCTCTATAAGAGAGGCAAGGATTATCGCCTCTCTAGGAGTAAGACCCAAATTCCTGGCTTTCTCTTCAAAATCTTCAGGCAATACCTCTACAAACCTGTCCAAGAACCTTTTTATGACCATCTCAGGAGAACTATTCAAGAAAAACTCATAAGTATCTGGAAAGAGGAAACCTTCATACGGTGGCTGGATAAAAGTAGGATAATCTCCTTCGACTCTCTTATGGAGAGATTCTAAAAACTTATCGGCAGATATAACTCCGCTACTGGAAAGTCTCTCTGCTATCTCCATAGAGTTAAAGCCTTCAGGGATAGTCACCCATACAGTCTTTGGCTTTGCTTTAAGCAAATACTCAAGTAATAGATCTAATCTGAGGCCTCTGGGGATATCGAAGGTGCCAGGGATAAACCTTTTATCACTATCCCCCTTTAATTTGATCGCATATAGAAAGACATTTATAGAAGATATGAGACCCTTCTCCTTGAGAAGTATACCGATTTCCCTTGCACTCATCCCAGGCTTTATAACTATACTCTCCGTCCCTCTGTATGGTAATGGGGGATAGATCAAAAAAGAGAAAAACAGAACCATACAGAGCATAACTAATAAGCATAAAGTTAATGCCCTATTCATCACCTATTTTACTTTAAGTATCATACCTTTAAGATAAGAAGATATGAAGACATCTATATCTCCATCTAAAACTGCCTGAATATTGCCTACCTCTACCCCTGTTCTGTGATCCTTAACCAAGGTATATGGATGTAAGACGTAAGAACGGATCTGATTACCCCAGGCTATATCCTTTCTCTCCCCTTTAAGAGCCTGTAATTCTTTCTCCCTCTTTTCTCTTTCTAGGGCAAATAACTTAGCCTTGAGGATTCTCATAGCGGTCTCCCTATTTTGATGCTGAGACCTTTCACTCTGACATTCCACGACTATGCCTGTTGGTATATGGGTAATTCTGACTGCAGATTCGGTTTTATTTACATATTGGCCTCCAGGCCCACTAGCCCTAAATGTATCTATCTTCAGGTCCTCAGGCTTTATTTCTATCTCTATTTCATTCCCTATATCTGGAATCACATCTACCAGAGCAAAAGATGTATGTCTCCTATGAGCAGCGTCGAAAGGAGATATCCTCACCAGTCTATGAACTCCCCTTTCTGATTTTAAGAATCCATATGCAAAGTCTCCCTTGACTATAAAGGTAGCACTCTTTATACCAGCCTCTTCCCCAAAGGATGTATCTACTATCTCTAGATCAAAGTTATTCCTTTCTGCCCATCTCATATACATCCTCAAAAGCATCTCAGCCCAATCCTGGGCATCGACTCCTCCTGCTCCAGCATGGATGGTAACAACAGCATTATAACTGTCATATTCATCTGTAAAGAGTGTCTGTAGTTCCAGCTCTTCTAATAATCTCTCTGCCTCTTCCATTTCTGCTCTCAGTTCTCTCTCTATACTCTCGTCCTCTTCTAATAATTCTGAAAATTCTTTCAATGAACTTAAGATTTCAGCAATCTTTCTACCCTTTTCTACAAGTTTTCTTATTTTACTGAGTTCAGATAGAACTCTCTGTGCCTCCTTAGGATCGCTCCAGAAGTCCTCTCTCTGAACCTCCTCTTCCAGGCTTGATAGTTTTATGCCTTGCCTGTCAAAGATAATCACCTAATTCTAGGTATCTCTTTTCTAGTTCGGCTATCTCTTTTTTCATCACTCATCCCTTCCACAACAATACTTGTACTTCTTTCCACTTCCACAAGGACAAGGGTCATTCCTACCTATCTTCTTTGTCTTCAGAGGTTTCCTCGCAGTATTACCTTGGGATTGAGAAATAACTGCTACAGGTTTATTCTCTATCTTTTCCGGCCTAATCTCCAGTCTCATAAGGAATCTAGATATATCCCTTCGTATACTTGAGAGCATATCTTGAAACATTTCATATGCCTCTTTCTTATATTCTATCAGAGGTTCCCTCTGACCGTATGCCCTTAGTCCTATCCCTTCCTTTAAAAAGTCCATATTCTCCAGATGTTCCACCCAGTGGGTATCAACAACTCTTAACATAATAAATTTTTCTGCCTGTCTCAATAACTCTGGTCCGATCTCTCTTTCCTTCTCTTCGTAGCGATTACTTATTCTCTCTTTACACAGAGAGAGGATCTCATCATAAGTCCACTCTTTTATCTTCTGGATATCTATATCTATGTTAAATGTATTCTTCAACTCGCTCACAAATCCCTCTAGATCCCACACACCTGGTTGATTCTTGGGTATGTATGTCTCAGCAACCTCTGTTAAATAATCATTTATAATAGAAAGGACAGAATCCTTCAGGTTTTCTCTGGTAAGTATCTTCTTTCGTTCCTGATATATTACTCTTCTCTGAGTCTCCATTACATCGTCGTACTCCAGTAGGTGTTTTCTTATATCGAAATGATAAGATTCTACCTTCTTCTGGGCGCTCTCTATAGCCTTAGAGATGATAGGGTGTTCTATTGGCTGATCCTCGTCTACCCCTAGCTTATCCATAATACCCTTTATTTTTTCTGAACCGAATAGTCTCATCAGTTCATCTTCTAGAGATACGTAAAATCTTGAAGAGCCTGGGTCTCCCTGTCTTCCAGCCCTACCACGTAGCTGATTATCTATCCTTCTGGATTCATGCCTCTCTGTGCCTATGATGTGAAGCCCTCCGAGTTCAGCCACACCTTCTCCCATGCCAATGCCAACACCTCCACCTGCCCTATTGTGGAGAGCCCCCCAACTCCCCCCCCCCCCCCCCCAAAGAACAAGTCCCCCCCCCCCCCCTGCCATATTTGTAGCTATAGTTACACTGCCCTTCTGTCCAGCTTTGGCTATTATCTCTGCCTCTTTCTCATGGTACTTTGCATTTAATACCTGATGTGGTATCCCCAACTTTTTAAGCATACTGCTGAGAAGCTCTGACTTCTCTATAGAACGGGTTCCTACAAGTACAGGTCTGCCTATCTTATACAGTTCTGATATCTCTTTGATTATCGCCTTGAATTTAGCCTTCTCCGTCTTATATACTGCATCTGGATAATCTATTCTTATCATAGGTTTATGCGTAGGTATGACAACAACCTCCAAACCGTATATCTTTAGAAATTCATCAGCCTCGGTTGCTGCAGTTCCAGTCATACCTGCAAGTTTTTTATACATTCTAAAGTAGTTCTGCAGAGTTATGGTTGCTAAAGTCTGAGCCTCCTGTCTTATCTTAAGTCCTTCTTTAGCCTCTATAGCTTGATGTATACCATCACTATACCTTCTTCCGTACATAAGTCTACCCGTAAACTCATCCACTATAATTACCTCTCCGTCCTTCACTATATAGTCCACGTCTTTCTTAAATAGCTCCTTGGCTTTCAGTGCTGCCATAAGATAGGAGAGATAATCTACATCGCTAACCGCATATATATTCTCTATTCCAAGTATCTTCTCTACTTTTCTAGCCCCTGCATCTGTAAGGGTAACACTCTTAAGCTTTTCATCCACCGTATAATCAACATCCCTTACCAGGCTCCTGACTATATGAGCAAACTGGTAATAGAGACGAGTAGGTTTTTCTGCTACACCTGAGATTATAAGTGGAGTCCTGGCTTCATCTATAAGGATACTGTCAACCTCGTCTACTATAGCATAATTAAAATCCCTCTGAACCAGTTCATCTTTACTTAGAGCCATATTATCTCTAAGATAATCAAAGCCGAATTCAGTATTTGTTCCATAAGTAATATCGGCATTATATGCAATTCGTCTCTCAGCAGGTGTAGAGTCATGTTGTAAGAGTCCAACTGTAAGCCCCAAAGATTCATAAATGGGACCCATCCAGTACCTGTCTCTCTTAGCCAGATAATCGTTTACTGTGACTATGTGGACTCCCTCTCCTGTCAGTGCATTCAGGTAGGCAGGCATAGTAGCTACAAGAGTCTTTCCTTCACCTGTCTTCATCTCAGCTATCTTTCCCTCGTGAAGCACGATAGCCCCTATAAGTTGAACATCAAATGGCCTCATATTAACCTTTCTCTTGGCTACTTCCCTTACTACAGCAAATGCAGGGATCATTATATCATCAAGCGTAGCCCCCTGCCTTAGTTTTTCTTTAAATTCTAAAGTCTTTTGTGCCAATTCATCGTCGGAAAGTCTAGATATCTCTGGCTCAAGTTCATTTATCCTTTCAACTATGTGCCAGTATTTCCTCAGTTCTCTGTCAGAACCTCTACCAATAATCTTTTCTAAAAGTTTAAACATAATTAACTCCTTCTAAAGGCCTATTACCACCCTTTCCCTATCTTTAGATACAATACTCTCTATAAAGGATTTGTACTCTGGATAATCCTTGGGCTCAATGAGCACAGTTCTAATTTGAAAGACCCTTTCTACCTTCAGTATATTCCCACTGAGAGAGAATTTCATACTATAATAGGCAAAGGGCTTATCCAAGACCAAATCGTCAGGTAGATGTATAATCTTAGAGCCGTCAGGAAGCTTATACGTAACTATATCTCTGGTGGTATATGGAGCCCAGTAGTTAATTGGATAATTCCTCTCCTTCTTAGCCACGAACTCGCTTGTCTCCAGCCTCTCCATAATTGACGGTAAGAACGAGATGGTATTCTGGACAACTTGAGCATAACCCGGAGCACTGAACGAGTATCTCTCCCATACATCCGCATCCAAGTCCCTAAGATTTGAGAGTTGGTAACCTTCAAGAGTTGCATTTGGAACAAGAGCTCTTAAAGACCATTCTAAATCCTCTCTTATCTGTCTATCTGCTGCCGTCTTCCACACACTTCTAAGATATGTATCGTAATAGCCCTTGAATGTTACATATGCTGTACCTTTTATACCACCATCTTTTAAAAGAGTAACTTCTATGTTTCTGGTCTTCTCATTATCCTCGGGTTTGTCTATAGGAATATCCACCAGTACGGGTTTTCCCTCATCGATCAAAAGGGCCTTTGTCCCCTGGTCCATAGAAGGGATATAACCAAAACGTGTATCTTCTGCTGTTCCATCAAGGAAATAGAGTTTACCATTAAGTTTTATCGCACATATTGCATGGTCAAACTGGAAGCCAGGGGAGTCTAATGGCAAAGAGCCTCTATATCTGGTTCTTACAAGGACATAATAGGCAGGAATACCTATCTCTCTGTACATTGATATGAGCAATGTTGCCTTATCCTTACAATCCCCGTATTTGTACTTAAATACCTCACTTGCCTGATGCGGCATCAGTCCTCTTATACCATATTCTAAACCGACATACCTTATATCATTGGCAACAAAATAGTATATCGCTTTAGCCTTATCTTCTAGGGTCTTTTTGTCTCTGGTGAGTTCAGTTACCTTTGCCTTTATAGCCTCGTCGGACTTTGTCTTTGGATTGGCTATATCGTAGTACCAGCTTGCTACCTCCTGCCAATCCTTAAAAGTAGTTATCTCTAACCTGGGGGCCACATCTGCCAGAGGAGGCATATAATTTTCCTGAATAATCTGAGGAATATCTCTCATCTCCCAGGTATATATAACAGTACTTCCCTTCTCCTCTATCTGAGGTTCTAACTCTCCATTGTACATCTTATAGTAGATATTCATACCTTTAGGGATCACCAGAGTATATCTGGAGATCATCATAGGATCAAAGTCTTGAAACAGGAATTCATCCTGAAAATGCTTACCAAGAGGTCCCCTTCCAAGGTCATCTATAGTATATGCATACTCTATTATCGCGTTATTCTCAAGAGCTGGCATAGATATCACTTTAGCCATAGCATCTGAGTACAGATGGTAGCCCTCTGCCAGAGAGACATCATGTATGGCTGTAGCTTCAACCTCTGTTCCATCTGGCTTTATTGTCCTGGCTCTCAGGATTTTTACTCTCTCCCCAAGAAGGCTATAGGGTATATAAACCTCTCCGTAGATCTCTCTTCCCTTCTCATTCAATATCTTGATCACCTTATGATAAGTTAAGGAAGATGTACCATCTGGTCTAACTATCCTCTCTGCACTGTCAAGAATTATTATAGCGGATGCGTCAGGATAGTCCTTCTGAGTGGGTGTATCCTTAATAAGCTTAGATACATCTGCAAGTGTATATGTCTCCTCTTTAAGAAAACTCAAGTAGTCCTTTAAAGGTATGTTACCAGGCTCTATTTCTAGAGCCTTCTCCCAGTATATAATAGCCTTCTCCTTATGTTCTAACTCGTAGTATAGGTTTCCAAGATACTCATATATCTCTGGATAATATGGGGATATCTCATTAGCCCTTTCTAAAATGAGAATAGCTTCACTGAACATCTTGGACCTCATATAAAGGTCAGCAAGGTCTAAATAAAGGACAATATTGGATGGTTCTCTCTCAAGCCTCTCCTTTATCATTGAGATCGCTTCATCGTAATTGCCGCTGTTATTGTATATAGACCTCAGATTTCTGAAGGCACTATAAAAGGTCTTGTTGATATCTAATAACTTCTTGTATACAGTAACTGCGTCACTATACCACCCTCTTCTCTCGTATATGAGCCCAAGCACATAATAACTCAGTGGATGCATTGGATTTGCCTCTAAAGACTCTTTTATAGTATCCTCAGCATCCTTGACCCAACCCTTCATAAGGTAGGTCCAGGCTAGATATGCATAAAGCTGAGAATAATTCTTCCCATATTTTAATCCTTCTCTGAACAGTTGTATGGCTTCTTCATATAGGCCTTTGTCATATCTATTCCATCCGAGGTCTACATAAGCCTTAACAAACTCCGGGTAAGAAGCAATAACCTTTCGTAACTCACTAATACCTTCGTCTGTCTTACCCTCATCTAGATAGGTTATACCGAGGAAGTAACGAGGAAGAGCCGTATCTGAGATTTCTAAAGCTTTAAGGAAGTTCTTCTCCGCTTTATCCCAGGCCCCTCTCTTTCTATATACTATACCTCCATAGATCAAGGACCAGTAGTCCTGATTAATACTGTCTTCTACAACCGTATATTCTGTCTCCTTTTTGAATTCTTTTGGTTCTAAAGAATATTTAAGACCAGGG
>CAZZLK010000124.1:0-5867 GCA_964655195.1 uncultured bacterium | reverse complement strand
GAGTCCCTGCACCTATAGACAGGATGCCTCTCTTTGTAAGAAATTCCTCTATAATTCCTATGAATGCTCTAGATATGATGTATGCGGATGAGAAACCACTGAAGGAATTAGATGTTAATATTTATACCCCTATTAATGGAGAATTTGAGATCTACGAGGATGATGGTGTTACATATGACTATGAAGATGGCAAGTTTGTAAAGACTAAGTTCTCAGCCTTCGAGACAGAAAATCAGCTAAAGCTTACTATCTCTAGCTACGGAGAAGAATTTCAGGGCTTTGAGAAGGATAAAATATTCAATCTCTATATCTATGGGATAAACGGGAAAGAGGTAAAGGTAGGAGATAGATTGGTAGATTTCGAAAATGAGGGTAATGTACTGAAGATAAAGGGCATAGAATATCGCTTCGGAGACAGGATAGATATAACGGTAGAGAAGGTTGAACCACCGATCATAGAGGAGGACGATATTGAGATATCTGTTGATGGATTAGATAAGAGGCAGGATGGCTCTATAAGAATTAATATTCTGATGGCAAATGGCAATTCCGCCCCATTAAGAAGGGTATATTTTGAGATAGATAAACCTGAGGGATGGTCGATAGTCTCTTCAGATCTACCAACTGGAAGATCTAACTTCTTCTATCCAGATGGAAAACTGGTCTTAAATCCAGGAGATATAGTACAGAAGGAATTAACAGTTTCACAGATAGGAACCATTACATCTCCGTATGAAGATATTACTATAAAAGCCAGGATCAAGACAAAGGATGAGGAAGAAGAAAGGATATTTAGAGTAAGCCTTAGAGATGGTAATATAACATCCTGGGCTGTTACAGGCCCATTTACCGGAGGGGTAAAAGAGATAGAAGAGGATCCAGGTAAGATGGAGTATCTGATAGATAATAAGCCATGGAGATGGATGTCGAGTTCTAAATTTATAGTTGAACCATTTGGCTATCTTGACCTACTGAAGTTATCCAGAGAGATAATGGGAGAAGGCATTACCAGTGGAACCTCCTATGCCAGAACAGAGCTTTATTCTGACGAAGATAGAAAAATAAGATGTTCTCTTTATGGAGAAGGAAAGCTGGAGATAATGGTAAATGGAACCCCTATATATAAGAGCGATGGTATTGTTTATGATGATGAGATCACTTTACCTCTCAAAAAGGGTATAAACAGAATACTGGTCAAGGTATCTTTTGACTTCCCGAAACCTTATAGTGGAAGGGAGTTTGGCTTTAGATTGAAAATACTTGAACCAGTAAAGGGAGTCTGGTTGATTGGTAGTCGATAAAATCTAGCAGGACAGGCGGGCTCGCCTGTCCGCTAAATAATTATCCAAATAAGGCGGACTCTATAAGCTGACATATCGTATGGATAATTATTATATGTATCTCCTGGATCCTTGGAGTTGAGTCTAATCTGACTATTATAGGTATATCCACCAGGTTTCCCAGTTTTCCTCCATTATGACCCAGGAGTCCTACGGTCTTTATAGAGAGACTTTTAGCCGTGCTAACAGCAGATATCAGGTTTTCTGCATTTCCGCTTGTAGAGATCACAATAAGCGCATCTCCTCTATTGCCCAGAGCTTCTAACTGTCTGGAGAATACTCTTTCAAAAGAATAATCATTGCCTATAGCGGTGAGGATCGAGGTATTTGTGGTAAGAGCTATACCAGGTAAAGCCTTCCTCTCTTTTAAAAATCTACCCACAAGTTCCCCGACAAGATGCTGACTATCTGCAGAAGACCCTCCATTTCCTGCCACAAGAATCTTATTGCCATTCTTTAACGTTTCTATAAGTACCTTGGTCGCCTTCTCAACAGAAGAGATCAGCTCTTCATCTAAAAGGATATTTCTACAATCATACGCCTCTTTAAATATATCTATTATACTGTTCATCGAAAATCTCCCCTTCCTTTAGATTTTTATATTATAATAATACTCAAAAATTACAAATGAGGTGATAGTATGAATAGACTGTTCTATTTATCTATTGTATTATGTGTTTTACTTATTTTCCCTCTGGGGGTTATTGCTATGGATAAAAAGCTACCAATATCCCGTGGGGTTAACCTTGGTAATGCGCTGGAAGCACCAATAGAAGGACAATGGGGCGTAATAATAAAGGATGAATACTTTAAACTGATAAAAGATGCCGGCTTTGACCATGTAAGGATACCTGTTAGATGGTCAGCTCACGCAGACACAAAGCCACCATATACTATTGAGAAAAGCTTTTTTGAGAGGGTAGATCATGTAGTAAACGAGGCTTTAAAGAATGGACTCTATGTAATTATAAACATACATCACTACGAGGAGATGATGGAGAAACCAGAAAGGCATAAGGATAGATTCTTAAAAATCTGGGAGCAGATCTCTGTACACTATAAAGATTATCCAGAAAGGCTCTGGTTTGAACTCCTAAATGAGCCCTGTCATTATCTGAACAGTAAATTATGGAATCAATACATAAAAGAGGCAATAGCAATTATAAGAAAAACAAATCCAGTAAGAAAGATCGTAGTTGGCCCTACAGACTGGAACAGTGTATATAAACTAAAAGAGCTGGAACTTCCAAAAGACCCAAACCTGGTGGTCACCTTTCATTACTATAATCCATTCCGATTTACACATCAGGGAGCAGAGTGGGTAAGTCCTTCTCCTCCAGTAGGTACCAAGTGGCTTGGAACAGAAATAGGAAAATTATTGATCTCTGGTGAATTAGATATGGCAGTTGAATGGTCAAAGAAAAATAATAACATTCCTCTATTTTTGGGAGAGTTTGGGGCTTACAATAAGGCGGATATGGATTCTAGAGTAAGATGGACGTCATATGTAGCCAGATCAGCTGAGAAAAGGGGTATCGCTTGGTGCTATTGGGAGTTCTGTGCAGGCTTTGGTATCTACGATCCTGTTAGTGAAGAGTGGCGAACCCCTTTGCTAAAAGCATTAATACCAGAGAAATAAAGGGATCTGTTACTGTACAGGTATAAAGTTTATCTCTGATCCGACTACAATCTTTCCCTCTTCAATCACCAGAACAGGGACAGACTCTATTCTGATCTTCCTTCTGGTACCATCCGGCAAACTTACTTCCACAAGGGACTCAAATGGTCTTGGTCCTGGGAAAGAAAATGCTATCTGGTAAATCCTAGAGATGTCTACTTCGCCAACAACTACCCTCTTTCCCAGAAGATTAAAAGCCACCTCAAAAGCCACTCGCTCCACTTTTATGTTAATCTTATTATCATTAGGGTCATATTTAACCGAAACTTCCCCATAGGCTGGTGTAGAATAAGTTACAGGAAGGGTCTTAAAAGATACAGTTATATCTGCCTGGAAAAGGGCTCGTCCTGGGGTCAAAATTATCTTTGGATTTTTGACCGTCCATGTGTATTCTCCCTTTATCCCTACAATACTAAAAGTGTCAGTCTTTTTGACCTCTCCTATATTGGATAGGAATTTGTTGAGAGTATCCTGACGAATCACTATACTTGCATCGGGCTCACTCCCCTTAGCTATAAAAGAACCAGAGACAATAAAAATAATTAAGAAAAGAATACACAGAGTTGATCTTGCTATCTTCATAATAACCTCCTGTTTTTGGAATTTATAAGATTATTATAAACTAAATCTTTTGACCCAGCAAGGTCTTGACATAGACATCTAAATTATGTTAAAGTATTTCTAGTTAAAAGTTATTATCAGGAGGTGTTAATATGGAGGAACAGGTAAAAACAGTAAGTTTACCTAGACTGAACGAGCCAGCTCCAGATTTTGAAGCAGTAACTACTCACGGAAAGATAAAACTATCGGATTACAAAGGAAAATGGGTAATATTATTCTCTCATCCGGCAGATTTTACTCCAGTCTGCACTACCGAGTTTGTTGCCTTCAGCAAGGCTTATGATGAATTTGTAAAAAGAAATACCCAGTTGATAGGGCTCAGTATTGATAGTATATTTTCACATCTAGCCTGGGCGCAGAACATAGAGAAAAACTTCGGGATAAGGGTCCCCTTCCCTGTTATAGCGGATCTGGATATGAAAGTATCTACACTCTATGGAATGGTACATCCTCAGGCAAGCAGTACTCAGGCGGTAAGAGCGGTATTCATCATTGATGATAAGGGTATATTAAGGGCTATGATCTACTATCCTTTGACAAATGGTAGAAATATCCAGGAGATCATAAGACTTCTAGATGCCCTTCAGACAAGTGATAAGTATGGAGTAGCTACACCGGCAAATTGGACGCCCGGAGAAAAGGTGATCGTGCCGCCACCAAATACTCAAGAAGCTCTGGAAAAGAGATTAAAAGAGGGCTATGAATGTGTAGACTGGTATCTATGTTTTAAGAGCCTCTAACTACCCCGTTTATCATATTTCCTCCACTTATCCTCTCTCTCCCTCTCATCCCACCGGGTAACGTTCTGTTACCCGGTTCTTGATTTTTATTGTAAATATATCTATGGAATGATAAAATATAACTGGGTTTCAACAATTTTAATAAAGAGGGAGGTCTTTAAAATGTTTACCAAGAAGGTAATCGTAAGTATTATTACTCTGGCTCTTATTTTGCTATTAACTAATGCATATCCACAGACTATTACCAAAATAAACACCATAAAGGTAAATCTCTGGGGAGTGGTGGATGATAAGGGCAATATGAGCCTGAGTGTAAGGTGGAGTTTTCCAACCAGCGCTATGTATCTGCAGATAAAAAGAGCTTATCCCAATCCTTACGTAATAGCGAGAAATCTCCTAGGTTCATCAGCTACTATGGAATTAAGAAATGCCAAAGTCTCATACGAAGATCAAAACAACTCGCTAAAACTTACTGCGGATGTCTTAGGTGGAGCAGTAAATAAGAAGCAAAGATGGACGATAAATATCGGTAAAGGGGCAGATATGTTATATTCCGATGGGAAAAGGGCTATATTTCTTCTAGTTCAATCTGTCGGAAGTGACGTAGTGATGATTCAGGTGCTCAATATCAACCTTCCTAAGGGTGTTTCTGATTGTAAGTTTGATAGTAAAACCGGACTCTTCTCCTATCTCCTAGAGAGGAAGGTAGCAAAAGGTAAGACAAGTGTAGACTTCACAGTTAGATTGAAGCCAAGGGTTATGTCTGCCCTTTATAAGGTCTATGGGAATCCAGAACTCTTTGATGGCAGTTACTGGGTAGCCAAAGCCATCTTCAGGAATACAGGGACATCTGATATAACAGATCTGAGGATAAGTTATAAACTTGGGGATTATACTTCCTGGTCTCCAGAAAGCACTTACAATCTTGTGGTCCCTGGTGGAACAGTTGTAGACTTCTATTATCCGATAATCTCCCCACGGATAGCTGAACTCAAAAGCGCTACTCCCTGTGACCTCGTAATAAAATACTCCTACAAAGATTCAGCAGGTAAAACATATACCGATACAGCATCGTATAGATTACAGGTGCTGGGGATAAATCAGTTTGAATTCTCTAACCTGCCCGAAGAAGAAAGGACAGGTGCCTGGGCTGATGATTTCTCAAATTCTCCTCTAATAGCTGCCTTCGTTACCAAACTGGATGATCCGGTAAAGGCTTTTGCAGGTATGGTAAGCCAGTATGCAGGTGGAGTAGCCGCTGCAGCCAATGACGATGATGCCATCAAATTCTGTAAAGCCTTGTACGATTTAGAGGTATTTAATGGCATATCATACCAGACCCCATCAGGATTCCTTACAGAATATAGCTCTGGCGGGCAAGATTTAAAGTATCCAAGGGATGTGTTAAGGGATAAAGCAGGTACCTGTGTAGACCTAGCAATCCTCTATGCAAGTGTGTGCGAGGCGGTAGGGCTTAAGTCTATTATA
>CAZZLK010000123.1:0-4024 GCA_964655195.1 uncultured bacterium | reverse complement strand
AGAAGGAGATATGAAGAAGTAAAAAGGATGGGAGAGGAGCTTAAAGGCATTACCGAGCTAGAAGGTTCTTTCTATAAGGCAGAAACCGCTATTATCTATTCTTACGATATAAGATGGGCATTTGAGATACAACCGAACAATCCTGCCTTTGACTATATGGAGCAGATACAGAAGTATTACACTGGCTTATTTAATCAGCATGTACCTGTTGATATCGTTCATCCACTGTCAGATCTATCCAAATATAAGTTAGTTGTAGCTCCCAGTTTATACCTTATGACACCGGAGATCAGAGAAAATCTGGAAAACTATGTCAGAAACGGAGGAACACTGGTAGTTACGCTCAGATCTGGAGTTAAGGATTGGAATAATGTGGTTACTGATAAGACTCTTCCTGGAGAGCTCTCAGATCTATTAGGAATAGAGATAGAGGAGTACTATTCTATGCCGCAGGAAGAAAAATACCACATAAAGGGGATCGGACCGGAGAGATTCACATGTAAGGCAATATGTGAGTTTGTCAATCCTAAGAGCGCAGAGGTGATAGCTCTCTATGAGGATGGACCATTTGCTGGTAAGCCAGCGGTGACTCTTAATAGATTTGGCAGTGGAGAGGCGATCTATGTCGGAGCAGACGTTGACTTAGGATATGTGGAGTCTCTCCTTTTCTGGCTTATAACGAGAAGTAAGATAGAGATTATAGCTATGGGTTCTAGAAATGTTGAGGTAACAGTAAGAGAGAGTAATATCGGTACAAAATTTATCTTTCTTTTGAATCATAGTGATAGATCAGAGACTATAAAGCTATCATTCCCTGGTTATATAGAGGAGATAACTCTTGAGCCGAAGGAAGTCAGGATAGTTAAGAGGTGAGCTATGTTAGAAAGACTTAGAGAAGAAGTATGTGAGATGAATCTTGAGTTGGCAAGGAATAGACTGGTTACTATGTTTAGTGGAAATGTAAGTGGTAGAGACCCGGAGACAAACTATGTGGTTATAAAGCCCAGTGGTATGAGCTATAGGACTATGAAACCCGAAGATATGGTTATTGTAGATATGGATGGGGATGTTGTAGAAGGGAAGCATAAGCCTTCGGTTGATACGCTTACCCATCTTTACATATATAGGCATAGACCAGATGTAAATGGTATTACTCATACCCATTCCAACTACGCTACAAGTTTTGCCGCTCTTGGTCAGCCTATTCCTGTGTATCTTACCGCTATGGCAGATGATTTTGGTGGACCCGTCCCCTGTACTGACTATGCACCTGTTGGGAGTGAGGCTATTGGAAAGGAGATACTAAGGGTCATAGGGAAAAGTCCTGCGGTTCTGGTAAAGAATCATGGGGTCTTTACCATAGGAAAGTCCCCCTTTGAGGCGTTAAAGATTGCAGTTATGTTGGAGGATATAGCAAAGACGATCCATCTTGCTCTCCTTAGGGGGAAGCCAGAAGAGATACCACCAGAAGAAGTAGAGAGGGCATACAATTGGCATCAAAAATTTTACGGACAAAAGTAGAAGATCCTGAAGTACTAGAAGGGGCTGTATTAGTAGAAACTAGAGAAAATCTGACAAGAGAGGTATGGAGGCTTGCATGGCCTACCTTTGCTGAGTCTCTTTTAGGAACTATGACTCAGATAGTAGATACTGCTATGGTTGGAAGACTGGGTCCTGTTGCGGTGGCATCTACTGGGATAGGCATGCAGCCTCTCTTCCTGGCTCAGGGCATCTTTATGGGTATAGGTATAGCAACAAATGCCATAGTGGCAAGGTATGTAGGGGCAAGAGAAAGAGAGAAAGCCAGAATAGTTACTGGTCAATCACTCCTTATATCCATAATACTTTCTCTGGTAATCTTCCTACCGCTGCTTTTTATCTCTAGAAATATTGTTATCTTTATGGGTGCTAGGGACGAAGGAGTGATCAAGTATGGAACTATATATCTTTCCTGGATTATCCCTGGTCTTATCTCTATGACTTCCACTATGGGTATTGTTGGGGCTTTAAGGGGGGCTGGAGATACCAAGACCCCTATGTATATAAATGTACTGGTAAATATGATAAATGTCTTTGGAAACTATGTATTAATATACGGGAAGTTAGGGTTTCCAATGCTTGGAGTTGAAGGAGCAGCAATAGCAACAACATTTTCCAGATTAATTGGTGCTATCCTACTCATCCTTGTGATCTTTAATAAAAAATCGGCAATGAGTACTGACCTGAATTATTGCCTTCATTTAAATAAGGAGTTTATATTAAAATTGGTTAATCTTGCCTATCCTGCCTCTCTTGAAAGAATAGTCCTCAGTCTTGCCCTTCTCTTTTATACTAGAATAGTAGCCCTGTTAGGAACCATTCCTTATGCAGCTCACAGTATAGCTATGAATGCAGAATCCTTATCCTTTATGCCTGGACTTGCCTTTGCTACTGCAGCAACAACTCTGGTAGGGCAGAGTCTTGGGGCTAAAAATCCAGAGAAGGCAGAGGTAGCTACCTATACCTGTCTTAAGCTGGGTATCTACTTTATGGGAAGTATGGGTGTACTTTTCTTCTCTTTCCCTCAATTTTTTATGAGGATATACACCAATAATGCTGATGTTATAAGCTATGGTTCTCTGGCTTTAAGGGTTGTAGCCTTTTCTCAGATACCAATGGCAATATCGTTTATCATCTCTGGAGCTCTCCGTGGGGCAGGTGACACCAGAACTGTCTTATATGCTACAGCGGTAGCGGTCTGGTGTATAAGACTAGTATTAGCTTATCTTTTTGTTTATACCTTTGGTATGGGATTCTTTGGAGCCTGGCTGGTTATGATTTTCGATTGGTTATTCAGGGTAAGCTGGCTTGTCATTCGTTTTAGAAGCGGTGGCTGGAAGGATATAAAGATATAAGAGAATTAACGGATGTCTTTGTAAATCCATAGTTCATGTAAAGGTCTATTATTGTATCAAATTTGGAGCACTTTTTATATTTTACAAATCACTTTTTATAATACTATTGACAGATTAATTCTTTATGTTATAATTATCTATAACAATATTAGACCTAAGAGGTTAGGATTGTGGATTCAATAGCAAAAATTAATAGAAAAAGAAAGATATTGGATCTGCTCGAAGCAAGGGGAACACTCTCTATAAACGAGTTGGCAGAACTTTTAGATATATCACCTATCACCTTAAGAAAAGACTTGCAAGATTTAGAAAAGCAGAGGCTTATTACAAGGATCTGGGGTGGTGTTTCGCTTGCCACTCATACTATTACTCCAGAACCTCCCTTTGAGGATAGAAGCGTAGAGAATCTCAAAGAGAAGAGAGCTATCGCCAAGGTCGCTCTTACATTAGTAAAGCCGAATGATGTCATTGCTCTTGGAGGAGGAACTACTACATATGAGTTTGCAAAGTTTCTGGGGGGTATTCCCAATATACAGGTTATTACCAATTCTGTAAATATTGCATATCTGCTCCTTAGACTTGGAGTAAGGATCGCTATGCCAGGTGGATTTTCTAGAGAGGGATCCTATAATCTATTTGGAGACAGGGCAGAAGAGTTCTTCAAGAATATCTTTATAGACAAGTGTTTTATGGGGGTGGATGGGATAGACATAGATGGGGGATTGACGACACTAAATCCAAGTGAAGCTAGCATATATACATCTATGATAAATTCTGCCCATACTCTGATAGTCTTAGCAGATCATACAAAGCTTGGACAGAAGAAACTCATACCTATGAGCCCTATAGATAAGGTTAATATACTTATTACAGATGAATTAGCACCCAAAGAGATATTGAAAAAACTGGAGAAAAGAGGAATAAAGGTTGAAATAGCTCCTTTAGAGCCTCAGATAGAAAGTTATAGTCATAGTGAATATAAATTCAAGTGAGGAGGAAGAATGAGAAAGATCATAAGCCTTAATGGAATATGGGAGTTGAGTCTGGACAGAAGATTTAATCCTCTTCAGACTTATCCAATAGAGGTGCCAAACTGTATTGGAAATCAGATTCCAGCATTGAGAGAGTAT
>CAZZLK010000122.1:0-4869 GCA_964655195.1 uncultured bacterium | reverse complement strand
AAGACTTCTCTGGGAATGTCGATAGCCAGAGCTATGGGTAGGGAATTTGTCAGGATCTCTCTAGGAGGAGTCAGAGATGAGGCGGAGATAAGAGGACATAGAAGGACTTATGTGGGTGCACTACCTGGGCGAATAATACAGGGTATAAGAAAGGCTGGGACCAATAATCCTGTTTTTATGCTTGATGAGATAGATAAACTGGGTTTGGATTTTAGAGGAGACCCTGCTGCAGCGCTATTGGAGGTACTAGACCCTCAGCAGAACAGTAAGTTTGTTGACCACTACCTCGATGTCCCATTTGACCTTTCGAAGGTATTCTTTATAACTACAGCAAATATGCTGGATACGATTCCTCCAGCTCTACTGGACAGGATGGAAGTTATCACTATTCCTGGATACACGGAGTATGAAAAGCTGGAAATTGCCAAAAAGTATCTAATACCCAGACAGATCACGGAGAATGGACTAAAACCTGAGATGATTAACTTTGAAGAATCAGCCATAAAGAAGATAATAAGGGAATATACCAGAGAAGCTGGGGTGAGAAATCTGGAAAGAGAGATCGGTTCTGTCTTAAGGAAGATAGCCCAAAAGGTTGCACAGGGAGAATCTGGTCCATTTACAATCACAGAGGCAGACATAGAGAAATACCTTGGTATACCAAAGTACAGGTTTGGTCTTGCCGGAGAAAAGGACGAGATAGGTGTAGCTACCGGGTTAGCTTGGACTGAGGCTGGTGGAGATATTCTCTTTATAGAAGTAGCACTTGTCCCCGGTAAAGGCAACCTCATACTCACGGGTAAACTCGGAGAGGTTATGCAGGAGTCAGCTAGAGCTGCTCTTACATATGTAAGGTCAAAGTCGGTAGACTGGGGAATAGAGAGTAATTTCTTTGATAAGTGGGATATACATATCCACGTCCCTGCAGGAGCTATACCAAAGGATGGTCCCTCTGCTGGCGTTACAATGGCCACCGCGCTGGCATCTGCAATAAGAAGGATACCGGTAAGAAAAGATATAGGTATGACAGGTGAGATAACGATAAGGGGGAAGATCTTGCCGGTAGGAGGCATAAGAGAAAAGGTCCTTGCAGCCCATAGAGCTGGATTAAAGGCTGTTATGCTTCCTAGAGATAACGAGAGAGACCTGGAAGAGGTTCCTCAGGCGGTGAAAGATGATATAGAGTTTATCTTCATAGAGCATGCAGATGAAGCGATAAATCAGGCTCTTCTTATACCGGAACTTGTAAAATAAACACGATAGGAGGTCTTTGATGGATAGATTCAGTAAAGAGGCTCTATCAATTGATGAAATTAAACACCTTGAAAGATTGGGAGTACTATGTAGGGGAGATATCCTAAAGATGACAACCCTGGCTAAACAGGGACACCCTGGCGGATCTATGTCCTCCATAGACATCTATATAACACTATACTCTTTTGCAAATGTAAATCCAAAAGATCCGTACGATCCAGGTAGAGATAGGATCGTGATAAGTCATGGTCATACATCTCCCGGGGTATACTCTGTCCTGGGAAGGTTTGGCTTTGTAGATCTTGATAAGGCTATAGCACATTTCAGGCAAGCTGGTAGCATATTTGAAGGTCATATAGAAAGAGTAGTTCCAGGGGTAGAGTGGACTACTGGTAACCTGGGTCAGGGTCTCTCAGCTGGCTGTGGTTTTGCAGTTGCAGGAAGAGTAAGAGGATTAGACTTCCATACCTTTGTTGTTATGGGGGACGGTGAACAGCAGAAAGGACAACTCTCAGAGGCAAGACGATTTGCAGTAAAGTATAACCTTCCTATAACTGCAATTATCGATAATAATGGATTACAGATAAGTGGAACCAATAAGTCTGTTATGCCACAGGATATTAAAGCCAACTATCTCTCAGATGGATGGGAAGTCCTAGAGATAGACGGACATAACTATCAGGAGATATATCAGGCTTTAAGATACAGTATAAAGAAAAAGAAGCCCGTTGCCATTATTGCTCGTACAGTGATGGGGAAAGGGGTCTCCTTTATGGAAAATAAAGAGGTCTATCATGGTAAGGCTCTCACTATAGACGAATATAAGAAGGCTATGGCAGAACTTGGACTCGACGATGACTTAGAGGAATACAGGAGGATGAGAGAAGCCTTTAAACCAGAACCCCATAGTTTTCCACCGAACGAACCTGTAAATATAGATACTGGAACTCCATTTACTTATAAACCTGGAGATAAGGTAGACAATAGGAGCGCTTTTGGGAATGCACTTAAGGACCTTGGGGAGAGGAATAATGACGGAAAACATACCCCAATCATCGTCTTTGACTGTGACCTTGCCAGCTCAGTAAAAACCGATGGTTTCAGTAAGGTATGTCCAAACCACTTCTTCCAAGGTGGAATACAGGAGCACAACACGGCTACAATCGCTGGATCTGCCTCCACTCAAGGAGTTATAAGTTTCTTTGCCGATTTTGGGGTCTTCGGTATAGATGAGACCTATAATCAGCACAGACTTAACAGTATAAATAATACCAACCTGAAGCTCATCACTACACACTGCGGTCTGGACGTCGGTTCAGACGGGAAAACTCATCAGTGTATAGACTATGTAGGAGTTATGAGGAATCTATTTGATTTTAAAATCATAGTCCCTGCGGACCCAAATCAGACAGATATTGTTACAAGATTTGTAGCTAGGTCAGAAGGAAACTTCTTAATTGCTATGGGAAGGTCTGTAATACCTGTCATAACAGATGAGTCTGGCAAGCCATTCTATGATGCCAGCTATACGTTTGAGTATGGTAAAGCTGATTTACTAAGAGACGGAAATGATGGGGCTATTATCACAATGGGGACTATGGTCTACAGGGCTATAAAGGCATGGGAGATACTAAAAAACAAAGGGATTCTGGTCAAGGTGATAAATGTCTCCTGCCCATTAGCATTGGATCGAGAGATGCTCAAAGATGCCTGTAAAACTGGACTGGTAGTTACATATGAAGATCACAATGTAAATACAGGATTGGGCTCCATAGTAGCCTCTGCTATAGGGGAAGAGGGGATAAGGGTCAAGTTGATAAAGCTTGGTGTAACATGTTATGGTGCTTCTGGAGAATCAGAAGAGCTATTCAAGATGTACGGTCTGGATGCAGAAAGTCTAGCTAAAGTTATCGAAGAGGCAAAGAGATAGAGTAATATAGGTGGCGTATGGATTTTACCACTGCAATACGCCACCTATATTTAATATTAATTCTTTAACTTTTTCTTTTAATCTCTCTTTTTCCTTGAAGACAATGTCTCTGTAGATCCCTGTAACTACTGGGGGTGATTTCTCCTCTATACTGACCTTGGTTATACCAAGGACTACAGACTGTTTTATATCTTCGGTAGACATCTCCGGTTCTTTACGAAGTGCAAGTGGAATCTTTAATGTCCTATTTATCCTCTCTAGGGTTTCAAAATCTATAAGATTGGCTTTTTTCACAGCAACCTCTAATGCATCTATCTCTGTCTCCAGTAAAAATGAATAAGCCAGATCCGGTTCCGTTATCTCATAACCTTCTTTTGTCTTTGAAGTTATCTTCCCCTCTACCGAGATACCAGCAGCCCTTGCCACCTCCACAACAGTAGAGGTGAGTTTTACATTCTCCTCATATGTCATATTCGAACCATCTATCATTACAGAGGTAAATCCTAGACTTATAGCCCTCCAGGCATCTTTAAGGTCCACTGCACGATCCAGATGAAGTACTATGGGAGTACTGCAATAATCCGCAAGAGACCTGTAGACACCCACTATGCTCCTTCCTCCCAGCTGGTTTAGAATAATCGGAGTACAAGCCACAATAACTGGCAGATCTAACTCATAACCTGCCTCAATGATACCAACTACATCTTCCAGTGTATGTATGTTAAACTGAAGTATTACCCTGTGCTCTTTATATGCTTCAGGTAGAATATCCCTAAGCGTTACTTCCATAATCTCTTGTTTCTTTTAATAAACTCAGTATAGCCATCCTGATAAATACACCATTTGTCACCTGTCTTTCCACCAGAGACTTCTCAGAGTACAGCACATCTTCAGTCATCTCTATTCCGACATTTACCGGACCGGGATGCAATACAATCAGATCAGGTCTGGCTTTTCTAATTCTTTCTTCGTTTATCTGGTATCTTTTTATATACTCCTCTACCGATATACTCATCTTTTCCATCCTCTCCCTCTGGATTCTCAAGCCCATAAGAATATCTGTATCCTGTATAACATCATCAAGAGAATAGCTTATCTCAACTCCAAGTCTTTTAAAATCTCCGGGCAAGAATTCCGGCGGACCAACAAGTATCACCTCTGCACCCAGCTTCTTCAAAAGCCATATATTAGACCTCGCCACTCTGCTATGGAGTATATCACCGACAATAACAACCTTCTTCCCTTCCAAATCTCCTCTAGATTCAATCATAGTCATTGCATCCAAAAGCGCCTGAGTTGGATGCCCTCTCGTCCCATCTCCTGCATTTATTATTGATGCAGACACCTTATCCGCTATCTGATATGGAAACCCGGATTCCCTATGTCTTATAACAAAGAAATTCACCCCCATAGCCTGTAGGGTTCTCACAGTATTCAGCGCTGATTCACCCTTTACCAGACTACTACCACCAGTATCCATAGTTACTACCATTGCCCCAAGCCTCTTTCCTGCAATCTCAAAAGAATTTCTGGTCCTGGTACTCGGCTCGAAGAATAGAAGAGAAACAATCTCATCAGACAGAGGAAGACTCTTTAAGCTACCCGCTTTAAACTTAAAGGCAGTATCTATTATAAGTAAAGCCTCTTCCTTTGTAAGGACATCTGTATCTAACAGGTCCTTATTT
>CAZZLK010000121.1:0-4594 GCA_964655195.1 uncultured bacterium | reverse complement strand
TTTCTGGTGTTTTAGGAGGCTCTACCGGTTCTAATGGCTCTATCGGCTCCTCCAATCTTGCTATGACCCTCATCATAGGCCTATCTATCTTTGAATGATTCCACCACGCTATAAAGCGTCTCTTTGTTTCTTCCCAATCAGATTTATATTTCAATTTCATCACCTATCCTTTTAACTCCTTTAAAGCAATATCGCATATGCCCTCTAGGGTGATTCCATAATAGCTCAAGATCTCCTTCTGAGTTCCAGTTATAACAAACTGGTCAGGAATCCCTAAGATAACCATTTTTATAGGAGATTTCTGGGCTATAACTTCAGCTACTGCAGAACCAAACCCTCCTTTTATGTTGTGCTCCTCAACAGTAATAATGAACCTGGTCTTTTTAGCCGATTCTATAATGATCTCTTCATCTATGGGTTTTACTGTATGCATATCTATAACCCTTGCGTAGATATCTTTCTCCTTTAAGAGTATACCTGCGTCATAAGCTGTCTTCACCACCTCTCCAGTAGCAATTATAGTTACATCATCTCCATCTAATAGAATATTTCCCTTCCCTATTTCAAACGGGACCTCACTTTGATATACATCCTCTACAGGATTTCTACCCATTCTCACGTAGACAGGACCAGTATAAGAGACAAGTTTTTTAACCAGAACTCTTGTCTGATTGGTATCAGATGGGAGTATAACGGTCATATTAGGTATAGCTCTCATAAAAGCTATATCCTCAAGCGCATGATGGGTAGAACCTAATGGCCCATAACTGACTCCTCCGCTAACACCTATCAATTTTACGTTTCTATTAGTATAAGCAACATCTATCTTGATCTGCTCTAGACTCCTGGTGGACAGAAAACAGGCAGGAGAAAAGACAAAGGGTTTCTTACCACAGCCAGCAAGTCCACTGGCAATACTTACAAGATTCTGTTCGGCTATCCCTACCTCTATAAACTGTTCCGGTAGATATTTGGCAAAATTCTCTACACTGGCAGAACCTCTGGAATCAGATGTCAGCACAACGATATCTTTATCTTCTTTAGCCAATTCAAATAAAGCATCACTGAAGACTCTTCTACACGGTAAAAGTACCTTCTGTTCCATCTATCCCTCCTGAGTAAGTTCTTCCATCATTTTGATAAACTCTTCATCTGTAGGGACCCTGTGATGCCATTCTGCTCTATTTTCAATAAAAGATACACCCTTACCTTTTATTGTGTGTGCTATAATCAGAGTAGGTTTATTTAAAGTTACAGGAGTATTCCCCAATATATCTATAAGTTCTCTGATATTATGTCCGTCTACCTCTTTTACTTCCCAACCAAAAGCCGACCACTTTGCTGACAGGCTTTCTAGACTCATCACACTTTCAGTGGAGCCCCCAATCTGAAGTCTATTCCTATCAACGATGCCAATCAGGTTATCAAGTTTATAGTGAGAAGCAGACATACCTGCCTCCCATACAGAACCCTCTGCCTGTTCTCCATCTCCCATAAGAACATATACCCTGTAATCCCTCTTATCCATCTTTCCTGCAAGAGCCATACCAACACCAATAGATAACCCATGACCAAGAGAACCTGTATTTGCCTCTACCCCAGGTACCTTGACCGTAGGATGCCCTGTCAGACGGGAATTAAATCTACAGTAAGTCTTGAGCTCCTCTCTATCTATAAATCCCAGGTCTGCTAGAATAGCATAATATCCTTCAACACTATGCCCCTTACTTAAGATGAATCTATCTCTATCAGGCGAATCAGGCTTTTTGGGATCTATCCTGAGCACCTTATAAAAAAGAGTGACAAGTATATCTACCGATGAGAGAGCCCCTCCAATATGCCCCGATTTTGCATTATAAATCATCTCCACTATAGTTCTTCTTATCTCTCTTGCCTTACTCTCTAAGTACTTTATTTCTTCCTTTTCCATATCTATCTCCTTTTTCTAGTATTTTACAATCATAAACCCATAGTTTCAAATATTTAAAGACTCTTCAGCGCGAAAGTTTATAGGGACTTAAAGCACTTTATGGTAAAATTACAGATTAATAAGAGTAAAATAATTGTATAGGAGGGAAGAAATTTATGCCAAGAGAAGAGATGAAAAGCGTTGAAAGGTGGGGAATCTTTGAGGTATCATTAAGTGGCCCATCTGAAGGGAACCCTTTCCTGGAGGTAAGTTTAGGTGCAAGATTTCGATTCAAGAATAAAGAGGTATCTGTAGAAGGATTCTATGATGGTAATGGCGTATATAAGATAAGATTTATGCCTGACTCTGAGGGAGAGTGGAGTTTTATCACCTCGAGTAATTGCCCTCAGTTGGATGGTATAGAAGGCAGGCTTATATGTATCCCTCCATCCTCTAATAATCATGGACCGGTAAGAGTGGTAAATACCTATCACTTTGCATACGAAGATGGGACTCCTTATTACCCGGTAGGGACTACCTGCTACGCATGGATACATCAGGGGGAAGAACTGGAGAGACTGACACTAGAGACATTGAAAAATTCTCCTTTCAATAAACTCAGGATGTGTATATTCCCGAAACACTATGAGTTCAATAGAAATGAACCGGTATATTATCCGTTTGAAGGCTCCCCAGAAAAGGGCTGGGATTTTACCAGATTCAATATTGAATTCTTCAGACATCTGGAGGAGAGGGTAAAGGACCTACAGGAACTTGGAATAGAAGCGGACCTTATACTTTTCCACCCTTATGATAGATGGGGTTTTTCGAATATGGGGCAAGAAGCGGATGATAGATACCTAGGATATGTTATAGCACGTCTATCTGCATTCAGGAATGTCTGGTGGTCATTGGCAAATGAGTATGACATTATGAAAACAAAAACTCTCCTGGATTGGGAAAGATTTGCCAGGATTATAGTGGAAAACGACCCATATCAGCATTTAAGATCGATCCATAACTGCAGGATTATATATGACTTTACAAAACCATGGGTAACTCACTGCAGTATACAAAGGGTTGACTGGTATAAGACTGCAGAGAATACAGATCTCTGGAGGGAGACGTATAAGAAGCCGGTAGTTATAGATGAATGTGCATATGAAGGGAATATCCATAGAGGATGGGGAAGTATAACTGGTGAAGAGATGGTTCGCAGATTCTGGGAAGGGTATGTTCGTGGTGGATATGTAGGACATGGTGAAACTTATGTACATCCAGAAGATATACTATGGTGGTCAAAGGGAGGAAGGCTCTATGGTAAAAGTCCGGAGAGGATAGCTTTCCTGAGAAAAATAATGGAGGAAGGTCCTCCGTATGGAATTAATCCTATAAGGATGGAGAGTGATATTCCCTGTGGAGGTATAGAGAATAGATATTACATCTTCTATTTTGGATTTAATCAGCCGGCTTACAGAATCTTCAGAATGCCTCCTGGCATAAGGTTTAGGGTGGAGATTATAGACACCTGGAATATGACAATAGAAGAAGTCCCCGGTGTATATGAAGGGACATTCAGAATAGACCTACCTAGCAGACCATATATGGCAGTAAGAATGAAGGCGATAGGAGGATAAGCCTGTGGACATCAGATATATACTGACGGTAGATCAAAGCACCTCGGCAACAAAGGCTATAATATTTGACGATAGAGGTAGATTGATACACAGGTATAATGTACCCCATAAGCAATACTATCCAAGACCTGGATGGGTAGAGCACGATCCAGAAGAGATATATGAAAATACATTAAGAGCTATAAGGGGGGTAATTAGAGAAAGCGGAATAAGTCCAGAAGACATTATTTCACTCTCTATAACAAACCAGAGAGAGACAGCGCTGGTATGGGACAGGAAAACTGGCAGACCCATATATAATGCTGTAGTATGGCAGTGTAAAAGAAGCACCGATATATGCGAGATGCTAGAAAAAGAAGGATTAGGCAAAATAATAAAAGAAAGAAGCGGACTTAATCTTTCACCATATTTTTCTGCCTCAAAGATCAAGTGGATTATGGATAATGTAGAATCTGCAAGAGAGAAAGCCAAAAATGGAGATTTGTTATGCGGAACAATTGATTCCTGGCTAGTGTGGAAATTAACAGATGGCAGAAGTCATTCTACAGATTATACAAATGCAAGTAGGACACAGCTACTGAATCTTAAAGATCTCCAGTGGGATAAAGAACTTCTAGAGATATTTGACATACCAGAATCTATGCTACCAGAACTAAAGACTTCTGATGACATATTTGGATATCTTAAACTGAAGGACCTATCTATTAGACTTCCAATAACAGGAGTTATAGGGGATTCACACGCAGCGCTCTTTGGACAAACCTGCTTCGAAAAAGGGATGGCAAAGGCGACCTATGGAACAGGTTCATCGGTTATGATGAATATAGGGAAAGAACCTGTGATCCCTTCAAGTGGGATAGTAGGCTCCATAGGATGGATACTCAAAGGCGACACAAGTTATGTCTTAGAGGGTAACATAAATTATACTGGAGCAACGATAAAGTGGCTGGTAGAAAACTTAGAATTGATCTCTGACCCAAAAGAATCTGGTATCATTGCAGGTTCAGTTGAGGATAATGGAGGAGTCTATCTTGTCCCTGCTTTTGTA
>CAZZLK010000120.1:0-6310 GCA_964655195.1 uncultured bacterium | reverse complement strand
ATGGTAGAATCTACCCTGCCCCCACTCTGCTATATTACGCATAAGGTTTATATCAGCATCGCTACCTATAGCTATCGTGGAAACAGTTATATCTGCAAGTCTCATCTGCTCGACTAAAGACTTAAACCTCCCTGGTTCTGTTTGCCCATCAGAAAGGACAATAATATGCCTTACTCTGGCTCTCTCATCCTTCAATGCCCTGTATGCAGACTCCATAGGTGGATACATTGCGGTTCCTCCACCTGACTGTATCATAGATATCTTCTTAGATATACCCTCTTTATCCCTTGCACTGGTAAGGTCCACGATCCACTGGAAGGAATGGTCGAATGCTATAACCCCTACCTTATCCTGATCCTTCAATAGATCCACAACCAGCTGCGCAGATTCCTTCGCCAGATCCATTTTGGTAAGTTCCCCTTCCTGACCGCTCATACTCCCCGATGCATCTATAACAAGGACTAAAGCAATATTGGATAGACTTGCAAACTGTGTAATCCTGGAATCTACGGGGAGTGTCTCTTCCAGAGGAGTTCCCATATAGGAGCCCATCCCAAAACTGTTAGGACCACCTATAACCAGAAGCCCACCACCAGTGTCTCTCACAAAAGACTGAATAGCCTTCATCTGATTTATAGTGAGCAGGGTTGCCGGTACATCATCCATTATTACGGTAGAACATCCTGAAAAGCCAACAACAGTATCGGGTAGTTCTCTAGGAGATATCGGTTCTACATTTATCCCCTGACTCTTAAGAGCCGAGAGAACTTTTCCATAACCGGTGCCAGGGTTGTACACATATAAAACCTTGGGAGGTCCTTCTACAACTGTAAATGCCTCGATGCTATTATTCTCAATCCTGGTATCCTTCTCGGGTAATATTTCGACCTTAAACTTGTGGAATCCTATACGATTAGGTGTTATACTGAAAAGGAATAGATTCTTCCCTTCCTTAACAGACAGTTTCTGGGAGATAATGATTCTTCCATTCTGATAAAGTTTAAAAGTTACCGGCTGCGATACTGAACTAGATATAAGGGCTTTCATAACGAACGGTTCTCTAAGCTTTACCCTATCAGGAATCTCTATGTCTTCTATAGTTATCTCCTCCAGTGGTTCTCTTACTACAGGGTAGACATCTATCTTTATATCCTTCTCTCTCGATCTGTAGGCACTATCTATAGCAGATCCGTCTGTCTCATTCCCATCAGTAATCAGAACTATCCTTCTATTATTTCTGTCAGATTGCAAAAGTATAAGATTGGAAAGGTCTATCGCTTTCTCTATATTTGTCCCTTTTGGCTCAGGATAAGATATTACATCTAAAGCTGGAATAGAAGAGAGGTCTGTTTGAGTCAGGGCATCTTCGCCGAATACTACGAAACCAGCCCTATCATCTTCTTTTTTATCCTTTAGAGATTCCTTTATGAAGCTTAAACCCTCATCTTTAAGATTGGAAGGAATACTTTCTGAGACATCCAGAGCAAAGACCACATCTAGACTTCTATTCTTTTTTATAATCTGTGGACCTGTCAATGCAAATATTAAAAGGATCATAGCGATAACTCTCAGCCATAGACTCTTCTTACGAAGTCTACTCTTATTCAACCAGATAAAAATAAAGACTGAAGATAAAAGCAATAGAGGATAGAGATAACTGATTCTCAAGCGAACCTCCTACTATAGAAGAGATAGCCTTCTAAGAAAATGATACCAAGATAACTCAATGCTATTAATCTCCATATATCTGTATTCAATAAAGTCTTTTCCCTATAGATAAGATCCCCTTTATATTCTCTAGAGGAGACCCTTGGAGATATATTCGATTCGGAAGAGGAGCACAGATTAACACCTACATCTATATTCCCCAGACTACTTCTAAATGAATATACCCCAACCTTGTATGTATCACCAAAGGCTATAGACCTTCTCTCATCTGTTATCCTCTTTATAACACCATAGGGGGTAATTACAGTAACACTTTCATTAACTTCTTTTGTCCTTAATTTAATAACATCGCCAGTGCTGGCTAAGCCAGGTGAAGGATTTTCTCCCAGCCAATCTATGATATTATTAACAAGTACTGGAAAACTGGATGATTCAATAAGAGAACTTTCTTCGGGATAAAAACCAAAGGCGACAATCCTGCCCAAATTTCCATCGTAGCTCCATAGTATAGAACCATCCTTCGTCTCAATAAGAGCTTCTCCCTGGTTACTCTCAAATACGACAGCTCTTTTTATTGTTATTCCTTTGAGATCTATAAATCTCATAATAGGGCTGGTGGAATCTACTCGAAGTATAACTGGATCCGTCTCTATATCGGCAACCTGAAGTGGTATATTCTCCGGGATCTTACCTATAAATACATAGTTACCGGGTAAGACCTCTTTAGGCGCAGTACCATCGAATATCACTATGTCGTATCTTGATACCACTGTCTGGTCGAAGGTATCCACCTTATCTAAAACTCCTATATTTGCAAGGGAAAGTGCTATCTCCAGATAAGGATTTTCGCGAGTTACCAATAATACAGAGGGCTTAACCCTGGGAAATGTCAGATAAGCTCTGTCATCTACAGAAAGCAGGTCATTTGGGTATATTATTGCCTTCACCATACCACTAAATCTTTTTGGCCCAACAGTAACCGATCTCTTCTCCCCAGGATTTAGATTCAAAGTAGATGTCTCTATAAGTCTTTCATCCTCCCAGACCTGTAGGGGGACAGACCTTTTATCTTTAGAAAAGTTCTCAATCCTGATAAATATCTCCTTCTCGCCCTTTATACCAGTATCTCTGGCGCTGATATTGGTTATACCGACATTATTACTATCCCTGGCAAAGGTAAATACCTCTATCGGTAAAGAAGAAGGTATATCTCTGTCAAATGCCCCATCGGTAAAGAGGTATATAATATCAGGCTTCTTACCAAGTTTCTCTATATAATCCAGAGTATCGATTATATTACCCTCAGTATCGGTTGGAGAGAGACTGTTTATCACCTCTTTTACCCTTCTCTTATCTGTAGTATAGTCTAGAAGAAACCTGGTCTTTGAGTCGGAAGAAAATAAAGAGACATTCGTCCCTCTATCTAAGGAATCAACTAATTCTAGAGCCTTCCTCTTTGCCGAATCAAAACGTGTTGGCTTTATGTCTTTTGCCTGCATACTGCAGGATGTATCGATAATAAAGATCACATTTCTGGCTCTTACATAGGAAAATATCCCTGGCTTTACAAGACCAAGGGTAAGAAGAATAATGGCAAGGATCTGTAGAAGTAGCAGTATATCCTTAAGAAACTTCTTCAGTACAGAATACCTTAACTCCTCTCTGGTGTATCTCTTCCAGAGGTATATACTGGGTACTACCAGTACCTGTCTTTTGGTCTTCAAGAGATATAGGATTATGACTATTGGAATAGTAAGGAGAAAGAGAAAATAAATCGGGGATAAAAAACTCACTTGAGCCAGCCTCCTAATCTCATATAGTACAGTACCACCTTCTCTATAGGGATACTTGAACTTGCTCTGATGTACTCTATACTATGGTCGAGGCAGAAGGATTCTATCTCTTTCAGGAATTTTTCCAGCGTCTCTCTATATCCACTCAATATATCATCTATATCGTCAATCTCTATAGTCTCTCCTGTTTCTGAATCTATCAATTTCAAGCTCCCAGAGACAGGAGGAGAGATCTCTTCTTCAGAAAGTATATGGAATGTAAATGTCTCATAACCTCTGGCATTGAGGAGCTTCAACCCTTCCTCATATCCGTTTGGGTCAAGGAAATCAGAGAGTATAATAAATACCGCCTTCCCTCTCAATCCTTTAAGGGATTCTCTGATCGCACCATTCAAAGAGGTGACACCTTGAGCATCCAGACTATCAAGGAATCTTAACATTCTCATAGTACTTGCTCTACCACGTAAGGACTCCAGTCTTCTCTCAACAGTTGAAGAGATGCAGTATAGATTCACCAGATCATAGTTGACAAGTCCTATATATCCAAGACTTGCAGAGAGCTGTTTACCAAAGTATAACTTTGATGGATTTCCAAACCCCATAGATTTACTCGTGTCAAAGAGTATATTTATAACACTTGTCTCTTCCTCTCTAAAGAGTTTTACAAACAGTCTATCGAGTCTTGCATATATATTCCAATCTATATAACGGAAATCATCTCCTATTTCATAACTCCTGTAGTCCTGAAACTCTATACCCCTACCATATTTAGAGCTCAATCTTTCACCTATCGTAGAGCCCTTAATCGATCTCTTTATCAATAGATCTAATCTCTCTAGATAACTGAGGAACTCAGGGCTTAACAGGCTCATTCTCTAACTCAGGGACCTCCTCTAAAATCTGGTCAATAATAGTATCGGTATCCAACCCTTCTGCCTCTCCCTCAAAGTTCAGGATAATCCTGTGCCTCAGAGAAGGCTTGGCAACATATCTTATATCTGAAAAACTCACATTATATCTACCATCTATTAATGCCTTTACCTTAGCTCCAAGTATAAGGGACTGGACTCCTCTAGGGCTGGCACCATAACGTACGTATCTTCTCACCATAGAGGGAGAAGATTCCAGTTCCGGATGTGTCGCCAGGACTAGTCTTACAGCATACTCCTTCACCGGGGTAGAAACCGGAACACTTCTGATCTCCCTCTTCTTTGTCTCTATCGTCTCACCATCCAACACCTTCTCCGCCTTTGGTACTTCGGGGTTTGTTGTCCGGTCGATTATATCTATAAGCTCATCCTTACCAGGAAATCCAAGCTTTAGTTTAAAGAAGAATCTATCAAGCTGTGCTTCGGGAAGAGGATAAGTTCCCTCCATTTCTATTGGATTCTGGGTTGCCATTACAAAGAATGGCTCCTTTAATCTATGAATAATACCTGAAACGGTCACACTGTGTTCCTGCATAGCCTCAAGGAGCGCAGACTGGGTCTTTGGTGTAGCCCTGTTGATCTCATCAGCCAATACTATCTGGGCAAAGATAGGACCTGGCTGAAACCTGAAGGTCCTATCCTGTTCCATAACATTTGTCCCTATAATATCTGAAGGCATAAGGTCTGGAGTAAACTGGATCCTTGAAAATGTAAGGTCTAAAGCCTCAGCCAGAGTCTTGACCATAAGAGTCTTTCCCAGACCTGGAAGCCCTTCAAGGAGTATATGCCCCCCACTGAATAGGGCTATGAGGACCTGTTCTATGATCTCATCGTATCCAACTATTACTTTAGAGATCTCCCCCTTTAATCTTGTGAATATATCCTTAAACTCTTCTCTAAATTCCATATCTATTCTCCTTTCAATCTCTCAAAGTAGAGTTTTATCGTCTCTCTATATTCAGATGGCAACAATTCCTTCTTTATAGGTTCCTCCATTGCTCTTTCAGGACTACCTGTATCCCTCTCTCCTATAGAAGGCGAGATATCTTTACCAACATTCCTTATCTTCAACTTTATATCCCCTTCTTCCTTGGCTATGCCAGGGACATACTGAGGTAGACCCTGAAGATTTTTCCTTTCAGACTCCTCGCCCAGTTTACTCTCACGCTCTCCTTTACCGGGGAGTGTCCCTCCCTGCTCGATGTTATTACTGCCCTCTCTTGCCTCTTTTTCCTCTTTGCCTTCTTTAGATGCGGTATCCATCTCTCCCTGAGAACCACCTTCTGTTATATTACCAGACTTCTTATCTTCACTAGTATTGGGTATGGTATCAAAATCCTCTTCTCCCATAGAGGAATCCTTACCACCACTTTCTTCAGAATCGAGATTACTCCTATCCTTCGTCGGAAAGTTCTCAGCACCCGAGTTTCTACCTTCACCAGATGAATTTCTATCGGAGGCTAGCTGTCTTTCTTCATTCTGTCCTTTCTCATTATTCTTGTTATTCTGGGAAATTTTACTATTCATCTTCTCCATAACCATCTCCAACATTCTTTTTATATCCACCCTGGTTGAGGTATCCATGCTACCGGGGTCTTTCTCTATCTCTTTAGTTATCTCTTTCAGAATACTTAAGCCCTCTTCATTCTTGATCTTCCTCTCCTCCATCTCTCTCCTGAGGATTTCCAGTCTTTTGGCTAGCTCAGGCTTCTCAGATACTAGTTTCTGTTCAAGTCTCAATATATCTGTCTCGATCCCTGCCTGTGTCGTCATCTCTTCTCTGAAGGAGATAAATCTTGGATAGAATACATTCTGGTAGAACATCAAGGAGAAGAAAAGAACCGGTGGAATAATGGCAACATACATCAGCCTCTTTCTAAACCTGAGGGGATAGACCTTTTTTATATTCAGATTCTTTAA
>CAZZLK010000119.1:0-9357 GCA_964655195.1 uncultured bacterium | reverse complement strand
CCATCAGAATATTAATTCTTATAGAGCCATCCTGCCTCTTATCTAATCCATCAACAGATATCTCAATATCGTCCTCCTCTATGATCGGTGGCTCAACCTTCTCTACCGTTATATCTATCCTGTCTCCGAAGTGATACTCTATGCCCTTTATCTTCAGTACATTGTCCTCATTTTCGAAATCTACCAATCTATCTCCCACCTTTACCTCTTTCCCGTTTATCCCATAGATATAGAGATTGAATATTTTATCCTTCTCAAAGCCCTGAAATTCTTCTCCGTAGCTGGAGATAGTAAGCTTTAGCTGATTTTCTGTCTCGAAGGCTGAGAACTTAGTCTTTACAAACCTGCCATCTTCATAGTCATATGTAACACCATCATCCTCGTAGATCTCAAATTCTCCATCGATAGGAGTATAGATATTAATATCTAATTCCTTCAGTGGTTTCTCATCCGCATACATCATATCTAGAGCATTCATAGGAATTATAGAGGAATTTCTTACAAAGAGAGGCATCCTGTCTATAGGTGCAGGGACTCTGATAGATCTCTTTCCCTTATACCTCTTACCTGTCCAGAAATCGTACCAGTAGCCCTCCGGTAGATAAGTCTCCTTCATTCTTGAGTTATTTTCTACAACAGGAGACACCAGTATATCTCCAAACATAAACTGATATTTACTCTCGTAGGCATTTTTATCATCCGGATAATCAACAACCATTGCTCTCATTATCTGTCTTCCTGTAGATACATCATAAGCCAGGCTATAGATGTATGGTAAAAGTCTATACCTGAGCTTGATAAACCTTTTGAGTATCTCTTCCCCATCTTTCCCAAATGACCATGGTTCGTTTTCAGGTCTGGTCCCGTGAGTCCTGAATATCGGACAGAAAGTTCCCCACTGGAACCATCTTATGTATAACTCGGGAGTAAATTCTTTATGGAAGAAGAACCCTCCAATATCTGTACACCAGTATGGCATACCAGTTAGAGTTACGTCCTGTCCTATGATCACCTGATCCTTCAAAACTTCCCAGCTGGAGTTTATATCACCAGACCACATCGCAGTGCTGTATCTATGTATCCCACACCAGAATGTCCTAGCTAGAGAGAAACTTCTGGTCCCAAATGTCTCCCTCTGATTTTCATACAGACCTTTTGTCCAGAGTAATGTATAGATATTATGGACCTTTTCTCTAGTGCCAAGATAACTCATTGTTCCAGGTTTATGTTCCTCTATCTCTCCCATATCTGTCCAGTAGCCCCTTATACCTGTTTGATAGAGTTTCTTTATCTCTTCCCACCAGCCTTTTCTGGCTATCGGATTCGAGTGATCAAAGGTTGGTCTGGCAGACGGTGGAACATCATTCAGGTATCCTTTCTCTTTAAAGATCTCATACTTTAATGATTTTCTATCTATAAATGGATGTTGTGCCTGCATAATCTTAAAGCCAAGTCTTGCCAGCTCTTCAAATGTCTTTTCCGGATGTGGCCAGTAGTCTCTGTTCCATTCGAGGTCTCCAAATTCTTTAAACCATAGCCAATCTATAACTAGGACATCCCCAGGGATGCCTTTTTCTCTGAACTTCTTACCAAGTCTAAGTAGTTCTTCTTCACTCCTATACCTGTTCTTGCACTGTATAAAACCATAAGCCCATTTAGGGAGTAGCCTGGGACTTCCTGTAATTTCATAGTAGTTCTTTATTATACTGTTAAAATCTTCGCCCAGGATTATGTAAAAGTCAGCCACCTTGGAGCCATACAGTAATACAACGAGTCTATCCGGATTTCCCTCTCCACTTGGCAGGTCCCAATTCCAGGGGGATGGAGCCCATTCCTCACCTGTATTCCTTTCTGGTACTCTATCTCCACCTATATTGAACCTTACAGGCCAGCTGGTATCTAGGAATAGTCCATAGTTCTCTGAGGATAACAGGAATGGTACAGAGTCGTTTCCACTCCTTCTAAAACCGTTCCACTGATGCCAGCATCTACGCTCTTTCCCTCTCTGGTTAAGGTCTGCCATATGGTCCTGTCCTAAACCATAGACCCTTTCTTCAGGTGTTAGCCTGAATCTGAATATTGTCTCTTCACCCCTTTTATCTATAAACACAACTTCATCTGTAGAGAGTTTTTCCTTTCCATCTCTACAGACCTTAAAGGAGAACGGATTAAGGTTTATAATTACGTCGGTATGACCCGAAGAGATTCTGAGTCTATCTTTAGAAATACTGGAGACCTTAATCTTAACAGGAGTTTTTTCCTCAGATACCTTAAATTCGGTAGACTCATCAGCACCTTTTTCCAGAACCTTGACTCTGATGATCTCTTCTCTGATAAGAGAGAATGAAATGGTTCTGCCTTCTCCTTCCAAAATAAGAGTATCATCAGTAATACTGCTCACACTGTACATCAAATCACCCCTTTCTTTTATAAGGTCCAGGACTTTTCATCTTCTCTGTAGCTATCTCTGCCGTCTTTTTTAAGGCAGATTCGTAGCCTAGGTGCCTGTGGACAAGATAGCCTGCCATACAGGTATCTCCTCTTCCTGTTCTTCCTTCCAGTGTCCATCCTCCAAACTTTTCTTCAAAGGTCCTCCCTTTAGTCCAGAGGATAATCCCATCTCTATAGGTAAGGAGTATCTCCTTTGGACCCCATTCGGCAATCTTTTTTAATGCACTATTTAAGTCCTTTATGCCTGTTAAAATTTCAGATTCTCGGGAGTCTACTTTGAACACATCTATCAGAGGAAGATACTTTTCTTTATATTCCCAGTCTCTATATACCATATTCCCTTCGCTATCCACGTTTCTCAAGAAACCCTGGGCATCTAGTCCAAGGACCTCTGTTTTCTTTCGTAATTCTTCTATAAATCTTTCTGGGATCTCCCCATTGGATAGACTTGAGATATGAATGATATTGGCATATCCTACTTTGTTTATCTCCTCCTCCATAAATGGTTCAGCCCTTTCTATCATTCTGGACATTCTATCGTCAGGATTGTCTGTTGGATATATATTTTTGATGGTTGTAGTTGTCCTTGAAGAAAAGTATATAACATCTATGCCGTAATCTTCCATATCCCGGAAGAGTTCCCTGTCAGTAACATTTAGCTTTGTATATACTAAAACTTCTGGGAAGAATGACTTTGCTACAAAGGCTCCATAGTAGACTCCACCTCCTGGAATTATCTGTTCTCTGTTTTTAAATACATTTATATCTTTAGACAAATGTCCTATAAAGACTATCGCCACGGATAACCTCCTGAAAGATTATTTTTCGTTAATCTCTCTGAGTATTATAGACACCGCCTTAAGGAGATAGTTTGAACCAGTTACCTCTCCAGCTGCACCCAAGAATCTAACCAGCATTCCAAACCTCCTGATAAACTCTTATAACCATTCTATTATACCATAGATTGGATACAACTTGCTTTTTTGCGAAATCTGTATTATTATTCACTATATGAATGAAAATCATTCAGGTTCTGAATTAAAATACAGGAAAAGACTGATAGGAGAGAAGATTAAAAAGGCTATAGAGAGTTTCCCTATTGTAGTTTTGACAGGGGCAAGACAGGTAGGGAAAAGCACTTTTCTCCAGAAAGAGTTCCCAGACTTTAGATACTTAAATTTAGATGAATTTTCCGTATTGGAGCAGGCTAAACTAGACCCTTACTCCCTATGGGTAAGGGCAGATAAGATTATTATAGATGAAGTTCAAAAAGCTCCGGAGATCCTTTCAGCTATAAAAAATACAGTAGATAAAACTCAAAGAAGGACGAAATTTATTCTTTCAGGGTCCTCAAATTTACTACTTATGAGAGAAGTTTCTGAAAGTCTTGCTGGAAGAGCGATTTATTTTGAGATGTTTCCTATGATCTACTGTGAAATTGAGGATGAGATAGAAAAAAGTAATTTTTTGAGATTATGGCAGGAAGGTATAATTGAAGAAGAGACTTTAGAAAAAGTTGATCCAATTCCTTTTATTTTAAAAGGCTTTATGCCCCCACTCTTATATATAGATGATCTAGATTCTATCCTTTTATGGTGGGAAGGATATATTAAGACCTATTTGGAGAGAGACCTTAGGGAACTTTCTCAAATAGAGAACCTTATTGATTTTAGAAGATTGATGGAAGCTTTAGCCCCGAGAAGTGGAAATATAATAAATCAGACGGAGATAGCAAGAGATATAGGAATAAGTCAACCTACGGTACATAGATATCTAAAGCTTTTAGAGATCTTGAATATAATCAGAAAGATACCCGCTTATTTTTCTAATAGACTCAAGAGGTTAATAAAATCTCCCAAGGTATTCTTTATAGATCCTGCCCTTTGTGCTTATTTATCAGGATATCACAATGAGGAGAGTCTAATTAATGCTCGTGAGTTAGGTGGTTTTTTTGAAACTATGATCTTCTTGCATCTTCAGGTCTACTCAGGACTTCTTACTCCAAAAGGGAATCTCTACTACTATAGATCTGTCTCTGGAAAAGAGGTAGATTTTATCTTCGAATGGGGAAGAAGGCTTCTTGCCTTTGAGGTTAAACTTACTGAAAAACCTGCAGTTAAGGATATTAAAAATCTAATAGACTTTGTCGAAGAAAATCCCAATGCCGTAAGGGGAGTACTTATTTATAATGGAGAATCTGTAAGATATCTTCACTCAAAAGTGATAGCTGTTCCCTGGTGGTGGCTATAAGGGCTCTATTCATAATTGTTCGATAGAGTGTTGAAAGCTAACTAATATGTGATTAATATAAACAAAAATGCCTAGTAGGAGGAGGATGAAAATGAAGATTGCTTTTGGCAATGTAAAGCTTGTAACAAAGATCATTTTTCTGGGTGTTATACTCATCCTATCATTTGTTATTTTAAGCGAGGCTTTTATAGTACCTTTTATAGGTTCTAGCCTGGAGAATGAAGCTATAAGAAAGACCAGGAACTTAGTTGAGACATCTATGGGCATAGTTCAGTACTATTATAATCTCTATAAATCTGGGAAGATGACGGAAGATGAGGCTAAAGAGATGGCAAAGTTGGCCCTCAAGAATCTCCGGTATGGAGATAGTGACTATTTCTGGATAAATGACTATACTCCGGTTATGGTTATGCATCCTATAAAATCCGAGATGGATGGACAGGACCTATCAAACTATGCGGACCCTACAGGATTCAAGTTGTTTGTTGCAATGGTAGATGTGGTAAAAAAGAAAGGCGAAGGTGTTGTAAAATATCAATGGCCAAAGCCAGGGAAGGAGAAACCACAGCCCAAAGTGAGTTATGTTAAGGGATTTGATCCCTGGAAATGGATCATAGGTACAGGGATATACGTGGATGATTTGGTAGCTATGAAATCTTCCATTGCTAATCGAATCAGACTGATAATGGTAGGATTTGCTATACTGGGAGCGGTTATTATCCTTCTAATATCAATTCCTTTGAATAGGGTCTTGAGAAGGATTCTGGACTATCTGAGTAAAATATCTAACTATGATTTCTCGGAATTTCTGGATATCAATCAGTCCGACGAGTTAGGTAAGATTGCTAATGGTATAAATACTATGGTTAATGAGCTAAGAAAGTTAATTATGGGAATCTTAGAAGCTATATCCTCTGTCTCGACCCTGAATTCTCATATATCGGAAGCCATCAATCAGACCTCTCTTGCAGTTCAGCAGATTTCAACAACTTCCCAGGGAGTAGCCGGTGGGGCTCAGGAGACCGCAAAGAATGTAACTTCTGCTTCTACAGAGGTGGAGAGTATAAGTAAGAATATAGAGGAACTAGCACAGAACGCATCTAACGTAGAGAAATCCGCTATGGATACGGTAAGGTTTACCGATGAGGGAAGACTTGTCATTGAGGAGCTTAATAAAGGTTTTTCCCAGACAATGCAGGCAACCAACTCCGTTGTTAAGGTGATGGATGAACTTGAGCTTGCAGCAGGAGAGATTGGCCGTATTGTAGAGACCATATCAAGTATAAGCTCTCAGACCAATCTTTTGGCACTGAACGCAGCTATAGAAGCTGCCAGGGCAGGAGAAGCAGGGCGAGGTTTTGCGGTTGTAGCCGATGAGGTGAGGAAGCTGGCGGAAGAGTCTAATCAGAGTGCACAGAGGATATCACAATTTGTAGATGAGATAAGAAATCAGATTAATAGAGCAGCCGAGAGTACTGATGAGGCAGTAAAAACAATATCAAGACAGGTAGAGATAGGAGATAAAGTTACCGAAACTTTCAATACCATCTATCAGGCAAATAATAAGGCTATGAGTATGGTTCAAAACATAGTATCAAATATAAACAGATTGTTAGAGAGTGGAAGAAGGATTTCTGATGCAATACAGGGAGTCGCTGCTATAGCAGAAGAGAATGCTGCTTCTGCAGAGGAGACGTCTGCTGCTACAGAGGAAGTGACTGCATCTATCGAAGAAGTTACTGCTAATATACAGCAGCTATCAGACTTAATAAGGGAGTTGAAGGAGAGTATAGGTAGATTTAAGGTCTAAAATTAGATTAATAGGCAATTATAGGGCTGGCATTCTGCCAGCCTATTTATTTTATCTGTAGTTAATATCCAATACTATTTTAGAAGATATTTTTCATATGATATAATATACCTTAGTAATAGGTATTCGAGGGAGGGCTATGAGTAAAAATAGAAATGAAGGTTTTATTTTGGTGTTTATAATTCTTTTGATTTTAGTCCTCAGTGCATTCATCGCCGTAGGGATGGCTATAGTGCTGAATCTCCAGAAAGGCTTAAAGGTGAGTTTTGATGTAAACCTAAAAGCAGATGAGGTTGCCAATGCTGGGATTGAGGAAACAATATCCTGGTTTAAAAGACAGCTGTCTCAACCTGTAATAGAGTTTTCTCCCCAAGGAGAGGATACCGAGGATCCCAGTATAGGGTTGGTAAGAGAATACTTAATCTCAGGGAATATCTACGGCAGATACGAAGTCTCTAAGAGTGAGGTGGAGGATGTTTCTATAAAAAGGGGGCTTACACAGGCAGGAAGTATCTGGAAGATCACAAGCTACGGTTATGTCTTTCAAAAGCTGGACCCAAATAAAAAGTTCAATGAAGCACCTAACAGGATACTTGGACAGAGTAAACTTTCCACAGAGATAAGAAGAATGGGAGTAACGCTACCTGTTGAATCTGCAATCCTAGCTGAGAAGAATGTAATAATAGGTAGAGGAGGAAGGATACGTGGTGGAATAGCTACTAATGGTAAGATTACAAAGACTGGAGATGTACAGGGAACAATTTTAGAGAATCAATTTATGTCTCTAGACCCTCAATCTATTTTTGGACTTTCTCTAGATGAGTTGAGTAATCTTGCCGATATAAGTGTCTCAAGTGTAAATGAATTGCCTGAGAAACTACCAAGCTCAGCTCTGATATATATCGATGGTAACGCACAGTTTGGAAGGACCAGACCCTTAAATGGAGGAGGTATCCTCATCGTAAATGGAAATTTGAATATCCAGGCAGGGAGTAATAGTAATTTTACCGGACTCATATATGTAGTTGGAAATGCCAGCAGTAACTATATTCAGCAGGCTCCATCTCTTATATCTGGGTGCCTTGTTGTGACAGGTTCAGTTGTAAACATAGAAGGAACAGGAGAGATATCTGAGATAGATTATGATAAGAATATTATCGATATGATGAAACGGAGGGTAGGACTCTACAGGAGAGCTACCCCTCTTATAAAAGAGGTGAACCGATGAAAAAAGGGTTTACCCTGATAGAAGTTGTGATAGGTTTACTTGTCCTCGGAATAGTCTTTGCCATTATGGCTAACTATATTGCTATGACGTTCAATTATACTTCCAGTAACCAAGATATCGCCTTTGCAAACGTCAAGGCAAACCAGCTGATAGAGGAACTTAAAAGCTATATAAGAAAAGGGGAAGAGAAGAGGGCAGAGTATCTGGATAATTTTGATGATGGAACAGGTTATAATCCGGTTTTGACAACAATAAAAAACGCTACCCCTGATCATATAATGAGTGGAAATAGTAAACTGGGTGACGGAAGCTGGAGATTCTACAGAAGAATAACGGTAAAAAGATTACCCAATGTGGAGAGCCGTGATGTAAGATATGTTATAGTTGAGATATTTAAAAAGGCTGGAAGTGACTATCGAAGGCTAGCTAACATAAGTACAATAATCTCTACAATGGGTTCTCCAGATATCCCCCAACAGGTCTATGATGTGTATCTTATTGCCATTGAAAATGTACCTGGTTGGTGGGTAAATACCACAAACCTCAGAATGATGATAGATAGTGCTATAAGTGAGATGGAATCTAGGAATCCAAATCTTACAATAAGAACTCACTGGATAACAAGACTCTCCTATGGAAGGGACGAATACTATAGGCCATATATAAATAAGGATAATACAGTTGCATCTTCTATTCCCTGGGCTTATCTTTACCCGGGGTTATTGAATAATTCTCTCCAGGCTAACTCATACTACTATGATGCAAACTTTATAAAGGGTAAATTAAATATAGATGGGTCCCCAAATGATGGCACATACGCATTGGCTGACCAATTCAACCACAGTATGAGATACCCGGATGAATCGCTAAGATATAACTATGAAAAACAGTCCAATCCGAACCTGGAACCAAGCTGGCGAATGCTGATGGAAGACCTGTTTTCAGATCCAGACAAGTATAAGAATTCTATAATAATAAATCTTCACGGTGAGCTGATGCCGTTCCCTCCTTTGAGAAATTATTCTGATCCTGCTAAAGACCCAACGAATTATCCTGGTGTAAGGGTAGTGACACATTCAGAGAAACTGAAATATAATGTCGGTGAAGATGTAAAGTTGAGGGTCTATGCCTATCTTATGCCAGAGTATTCTTCTCCAGATATAGTAAATTATATTACTGTCCTTGTAAGGGGAGTAAATCTCGATGGAAATAATGATGGTATTATAGAAGGTATAAAACATATAGAATTTATACAGGGAGATGCAACCACACAATATACCAGAGTTACTGCAGGTTCTCCTTCTCATTACGAAGCTAGAGTGCTCTATGATGATAATGGAAATTTTATAGGCACTAAGATTCTACTTAAGAATACACCAACCAAATGTCCGTATCATAGTTCGAGCAGGACAGGATTATCTAGCAGTTACAAACTCTATGGTCTCGAATACATCCCTTGTCCGGTGGGAACATCTTCTGATTATTCTGCTTGGCAAGACTTGACTACGTCAGGTGATAGCCCCAAGAATACTGCCAGATGGATAATAACACTGGATGGTGGTACCTTAAATAGTATAAGCCCTTCAAATAAGGTGCTTACTATAGAGACATATATAGG
>CAZZLK010000118.1:0-3989 GCA_964655195.1 uncultured bacterium | reverse complement strand
GGTGCTCTCAGACAGGTATTTGATCCAATAAAGGCTTCATCCTCTATAATAGTCTTATGCTTGGTTTTTCCGTCATAGTTACAGGTTATTGTTCCAGCCCCTATATTTACCCTCTCTCCAATCTCTGCATCCCCCAGATATGCAAGATGGAGAGCCTTTGTATTGCTTCCTATCACACTCTTTTTTACCTCTACAAAGTCTCCTATGGCAGAATTACTCTTTATATGAGCCCCATCCCTTATGTGAGCAAATGGACCTACCCTTACATTGGATTCTATCTTGGAATTTTTTATTACCGAGTAAAAGATCTCGCATTCATCCCCTATCTCTGCATTTAGTAGATATGTAGAAGGACCTATAGTACACTTTTCTCCTATTATGGTGGTGCCCTTTAATACAGAGAAAGGCTCTATTATTGTATCCCTTCCTATCTTTACATCCGGCTCTATATAGGTATTTTCAGGAGAAACAATTGTTACTCCATCATTCATAAGCTCTTCTAATTTATCTTCTAAAAGCCTTTTTGTTGCCAGTGCTAAATCTAATCTGGAGTTTATCCCAAGGGCAAGAGAACCCAGATCGGTCTGGTAAGATGTAACTCTTTTCCCCATACTGTTCAGTATCTCAACCAGCTGTGTGATGTAGTATTCTCCCTGTGCATTTTTATTGTCTAATTTTTCTATAGCTACTTTAAGGTCCTTCACCGAAAAACAATATGCCCCTGTATTTACTTCTTTTATCCTTTTTTCTTCCGGGCAGGCATCCTTTGCCTCTACTATTCTTATCACATTCCCTTTCTCATCTTTGATGATTCTTCCATAATGCATAGGATCGTCTAGGACTGTAGAAAGTATAACCGCAGATACATTATCCTTATGAGAGGCTATAAGATTCTCGAAGATATCACTTGTGATTAATGGTGCATCTCCATTTACCACCAGTACAACATCTATACCTTCCAACTCTGGCATAGCCTTTCTTAAGGCATCTCCTGTACCGAGAGGTTTTTCCTGTGTCACATAGACGGCTTTATCCCCGCCTATCTCTCTGAATTTTTCCTCTAGAGTTGGAGGAATCACAAGAATGATCTTATCTAGATTTAATTTTGAGAGGTTATCTAAGACATAACTTATAATAGGTTTACCTAATAGCTTATGGAAAAGCTTAGGAAGAGACGAATTCATCCTTACCCCAATACCACCAGCAAGGACTACCCCAGCAATCACTTTAAGCCTCCTTATAAAAAATAATATTGGCTGGGGCGGTAGGATTCGAACCTACGAGTCTGGGATCCAAAGTCCCATGCCTTACCGCTTGGCCACGCCCCAATTATTTTCTACTGGGCCTTATTAAAGGCTTCTAAGACGGCATTCTGGATACTCTCTCTCATCTGATTATTGATCGGATGAGCTATATCCTTAAACTCTCCGTTACCCACATCCCTTCTCGGCATAGCAACAAAGTATCCATTTTTCCCGTCTATAACCTTTAGCCCATGGACTACAAATGCATTATCAAAAGTTATAGACGCAAACGCCTTTACCTTTCCCTCCTGGGAGGTTACCTTCCTGATCCTTACATCTGTAATCTTCATTAGTCTACCACCTCTTTATTAAATCTAGGAGATATTATAACAAAAAATGTCCAGTATGTAAATTATCACGCACTTCAGTCGTGTTATAATTATTCTATGAGAGTTGGTCTGGGTTACAGTACTCTGGAGGACCCCTATAGTGCAGGATTAGAGGCAGTTAGAGAAGCCATCTCTAACTCTGGAGAGCCATCTTTCATTATCCTCTTTGTTACCTTTAATTATGACCCCTACGAGGTATTTAGGGGAGTAAAAGAGGTGGCTGGAGATTCGAAATTGATTGGGGCAACTAGTGAGTGTATCATTGTGCAGGATATGCTGATTGCAAGAGGGGTAAGTGCTCTTGCAATCAACGGGAAAGAGATAAAGGTAGTAACATTCTCTCAGAATGAAGAGCTTGAGGATGATCGTGAGCTTGGCAGAATTGCTGGAGAGTCTCTTCTAAAGAGTAATCTGGACAAGGGATTAGTTATAACATTTTTTGTTAATAGTCTTGTGGATGTCTCCAAGATGCTCTATGGTTTATATAATACTATGGGGACAAAATTTAGATATATTGGTGGTGGATGTGGTCGTAGACCAGGAGCTTCATATGCATATACTTTTACCGAACAAGGTGTTAATAAGGGACCACTAGTAGCGGGTCTTGTTGATGGTATAGATGTCTCTACCGCTATTGGTCACGGTTTTAATAGTATCAAGGAACCATTGATAATAACTGAAACCGCTAGGAATAAGATTGTAGAGATTGATGGGATTTCTGCCCTAGAATCTTATGTAAAGAGATTTAATTTTGTCCCCAATAGAGATCCTCTTTCTCAGATAGTGCTTCACCCCTTGGGTTTTCCTAATCTTTCTGGTGAATACATAATACGTGACCCTGTCAGGATTAATAAGGATGGAAGTATAGAATTTCCAACTGATATACCAAAGGGTGCAGTTGGATATGTTATGGATGGGAGGGTAGATAGACTTATTAAAAATACGTGTCTTATTGCCAAGAAGGCTCTGGAAGGTCTTACTGACCCCGGTTTTGTCCTTGTGTTTGATTGTATCTCTAGGCATTCTCTAATGAGGGAGAAGTTTAGATTGGAATTAGAATCGATTAAAGATGTTGTTGGCTCGGATATCCCTATCACTGGTATGTTGAGCTGGGGTGAAATTGGTAGTTTTAAGTCTTCGCCAATGTATCATAATAAGACTACAGTTATAGCGGTTGCAGGAAAAGGGGAAGTTAATAAAGAAACAGTTGGAGGTATAGTAAAAAGAGCGAGCCATAGGATTTTGGATGCTGAATTATCGATCCTCCACGAAATAGCCTCTTTTTCCTTTTCAGGCTCAGAGGAGAAGATTGCCCGGGAAGCGATAGAAAAGACGATAAGACTTTTCGGGGTTAAGCGTTCTGCTATTCTAAAGAAGAATAAAAAAGGTTATAAGTTATTATCAGCCTGGGGTTTCCGCGAAGTTGATGAGGTATTAGGATGTATGAATCAGGAATCTCCAGATAGGATCTACTTCTTATTGGGGAAGGATAGAGTTTGTAGAGTTCTATATATGGAGACGGATGAGCCAATAGAAGAGCAAGAAAGACGCATTTATACAATATTTGCCAAAAGACTGGAAGAGATATTCAGTATGGTAGAGGCTATTACAGAGAGGAACAGGTTGGAAAGCTCCCTTAGAAAGATGGCTCTCACCGATGATTTGACTAAACTCTATAATAGAAGAGGTTTCTTCCTGTTAGGAGAACAGTATCTAGAACTTAGCAGAAGGTTAAGACGTAAGAGTTTCCTCCTCTATATAGACATAGATAATATGAAGTGGATTAATGACAACTTGGGGCATAGTGAAGGTGACAGGGCTTTAATAGAGGTTGCTTCTATCCTCAGGAAGACATCCAGAAAGTCTGATGTATTAGCCCGCATAGGCGGTGATGAGTTTGCCCTCTTAGGGCTAGAGACAGGTAGTAACAGTTATACCGCTTTGACAGAAAGGATAAGAGAGAAGATCGAATATAGGAATAGAAGAAGGTCTTTGCCTTACAGGCTTTCATTAAGTATAGGGATAGCTATATGTGACCCCAATAACCCTAGTTCTTTAAAGACATTATTAGAAGAAGCAGATAAGAGTATGTATGAGGAGAAGAGGAGGAAGAAACAAGAAATAAAGGACCAGCTTAGCGATACTTGACATACTTGTGGGTACTATAGTATATTAAAGTTGTGTTTTATAGAGTGATGACTGGTGGACCCTTGATGCTGGGGAATAGAGGACAGTGAGGGTAAGGAGGTGATGCTTGAGAGAAGTTTCTTCTGTCTTATGCGGGATTTCTCGTCTTGACCTGTTAGTCTAGTAACTCCCTTTGTGGAGAGATATTTTGAAATAGTGTGAGACGATA
>CAZZLK010000117.1:0-8925 GCA_964655195.1 uncultured bacterium | reverse complement strand
ACGTTTCATCTTTAGAAATGCAGAACGATCTATAAGATTCTTTGTGTCAGCTGTGAGGGGGGTATGTATTGTAATAAAGTCACTATTAGCGTATAACTCGTCCAGAGATACAGGTTTGATGCCCATCTCAGTAATTCTCTCTTTTGAGATATAGGGGTCATAACCTATTACTTCCATACCAAAACTTAAAGCCCTTTGACTTACCGCTAATCCTATCCTTCCAAGTCCTATTATCCCTAAAGTCTTCCCGTAAAGTTCTACACCTATAAACTCCTTTCTCTTCCACTCTCCCCTTTTAAGTGAGGCATTAGCATCAGGGATATTCCTTGCCAGTGACAACATTAGGGCAAATGTATGTTCACAGGCAGAGATAGTATTACCTTCAGGGGCGTTCACTACAATAATGCCTCTCTCAGTCGCAGAATCTACATCTATATTATCTACTCCTACTCCAGCCCTTCCTATTATCTTCAAGTTTTTCCCTGCAGATATAATGTCTCTATCTACCTTGGTCTCACTTCTAACAACCAGTGCATCATAGTGGGGGATTATCCTTAGAAGCTCTTCCTTACTGAGTCCTGTCTTTACATCTACTTCGCAGTACTTCGATAGAGTCTCTATACCACTTTTACTTATAGGATCAGCTATTAATACCCTCATTAAATACCTCCATTGCCTTCCTTACCCCTAAGGTAGGATCGACATTATAACCCATCTCTCTTAATGTCTCTCCAATAATTGAGAGGGTAACAATAATATCCGTATCGAGAATGTATCCTATATGACCTATCCTGAATATCTTACCTTTGAGTACACCCTGTCCGCCCGCCAGTGTTACTCCCCTTGCCTTTACCTTTCTCCTCAGGTCATCCGCAGAAATTCCTTCAGGAGGATATACACCAGTAACAGCATTGGAGGCAAATTCCTCTTTAGCCAAGAGTTTCAATCCCAGGGCTTTTACACCCTCTCTTACTGCCCTTCCTAAGAGTTTATGTCTCTTCCAGCAATTTTCTAACCCTTCTGAGAGTAACAGATCCAGTGCAGTATCTATTGCAAACACCTGAGAAACAGCTGGAGTAAAAGGTGTCTCTCCATTTTCTGCCATTCTCTTTGCCTCTCCCAGATCAAAGTAGAATCTTGGCATCTTAGCAGACTTATGGAGTTCCCATGCCCTTTCACTGACAGCTACAAATGCCAGTCCAGGGGGCGTCATCAGTGCCTTCTGCGATGCTGTTACCACAATATCTAACTGCCACTCATCCATCCTTAACTCTATTGCTCCCAGAGAACTCACCGCATCTACAGCTACTATGGCTCCATATTTATGTGCTATCTCTCCAATCTTTGACAGATCATTGGTTATAGCAGTAGATGTCTCGTTATGCGTTATATATACCGCCTTTACTCCAGGATTTTTCTTTAAATTGTCCTCTATCATCTCAGAAGTTACTCCTTCACCTACAGGAGTCTCTATCCTTATAACATCTGCTCCGTATACCTTCCCCATCTTAGCCCATCTGTCTCCAAATGCCCCTGTTACGCAGAATATAGCCTTATCCCCAGGAGATAGGAAGTTAACAACTGCAGACTCCATTCCTCCGGAGCCAGAAGCGGTTAAAAGAATGACATCTCCCTTTGTAAGATAGACCTTTTTCATCTTTTCAGTAACACTCTTGAGGATCTGGGCAAATTCCTTCCCCCTGTGGTTAATCATACGCATAGCCATCTTACTCAACACACTGTCAGGTACCGGTGTTGGTCCAGGAATCATAAGATATTCCTTTATCAATTTCATCACTCCTTACCAAGATTTTTAGTAGATGATAAAAAAAGAAACTTTATCAGTCAAGAAAGATTAGAATAATATAATGGGGGACAGATGAAAGATTCGTCCCCCATAAAAGTTTTTAGACTACTGGAAGTTCTTTTAACGCTTCCAGTATCTTTTCTTCTGGATATTCGTAATCGACAAGTTTTCCACTTAGATATGCTTCATAGGCAGATAGATCAAAATGACCATGTCCGCTAAAGTTGAAGACTATGCATTTTTCTTCCCCTGTCTCTCTACACTTTATAGCCTCATCTATCACTGCCTTTATAGCATGGGCAGTTTCTGGTGCAGGTATGATACCTTCGGTTTTTGCAAAGAGAATAGCAGCCTCAAATACAGGATTCTGGTTATAGCTCACCGCTTCGACTATCCCTTTTTTGGCAAGAAGAGATACAAGCGGAGCCATTCCATGATAACGCAATCCACCTGCGTGTAACCTTGGTGGGATGAATCTATGACCTAGGGTATGCATCATAAGTAATGGTGTAAGTCCTGCCACATCTCCGTAGTCATATCTGTATAGCCCCTTGGTAATACTAGGACATGCTGATGGTTCTACTGCTATAAATCTTATGTCTTCTCCCTGTAATCTTCTCCTTACAAAGGGCATACTTATACCACCAAAATTACTCCCGCCTCCTACACATCCAACAACAATGTCTGGCTTCTTCTCTCCTGCTATCTCTAGCTGTTTTTCTACCTCCAGCCCTATGATTGTTTGGTGGAGTATTACATGGTTTAATACACTCCCCAGAGAGTAATTGGTATCGTCATGTGTAGCTGCATCTTCTACAGCTTCAGAGATTGCTACTCCCAAACTTCCTGGAGAATCAGGGTCCTCCTGTAAGACTGCCCTTCCAGAATTTGTCAGATTTGTCGGTGAAGGATAGACAGTAGCCCCCCATGTCTGCATCATTATCTTCCTGTAAGGTTTCTGCTCATAGCTCACCCTCACCATATAGACAGTACATTCCAGCCCAAACAGATTGCAGGCAAATGCCAGAGCACTTCCCCACTGCCCGGCTCCTGTCTCAGTTGTGAGTCTCTTTATTCCCTCTTTTTTATTGAAATACGCCTGAGCAACTGCTGTATTAGGTTTATGACTCCCTGGTGGACTTACACTCTCATTCTTGTAATAGATCCTTGCCGGAGTTCCTAACGCCTTTTCTAAATCATAAGCTCTATGAAGTGGTGTTGGCCTCCATATCTTATAGACTCTGATAAGTTCATCAGGGATCTCAATCCATCTTTCCTGACTGGCTTCCTGTCTTATCAGTTCCATAGGAAAGATCTTCGCCAGATCTTCTGGTTTTAGAGGCTCTCTTGTTGCTGGATTGATTGGTGGGGGAAGGGGCTCAGGGAGATCGGGCAAGATATTATACCACCTCTGAGGAATCTCACTCTCTGGTAGAAAAATCTTTTTATCCTTTTCCATATTTCTCCTCCTTAACTAAACTTTCTCTTCTCATCTCTTTCTAAGTGAGAGAAGATTTATTGATTGAGTATATCACAATATCCTGTCTAATTCAACAGTCACCTATTATGCGGGGTCCCCCTTTTGTCATACTAGTTACAAAGAGTCGACCATAGGATTCTATAATCTTCAGTCTTTCTAACCTTTTGATAATAATTGACTCATCAGTCTCTTTATTCATAAAAATACCGACCGCTGTACCACTATGTGCTACATTTATCCCATAAGCCCCGGAGTCTAGTGCGCATTCTATTATATCTTCTAGATAAGGTTTGGGTAGAAATTTTTGCTGTATTATAGCACTTCTTATTGCTGACTCTCCCACCCCGAACCAATCTCCATTTTTTAGAGCATTTTCCATCTTAAGATAGATATCTTCCCACTCTTCAGCATAAGAGTAGAGAATATTATTTGTCTTTCTGTGATACTCTAAGGTATCTATACTCCCTTTACCCTCAAGTACTATTACTTTAAGGGGTGGAACAGGAGCCAAGGGCAAAATCACTTCTCCCTTTAGGGAATCAAAAAGCGTTAGATCTTCAAATACTATACTATCCGTAGGTTCTATAGAGACAGCTATACTTGCTACTGTATTATTGTCCAACTCTGCATCAAACAATGCTCCGATTCCTAATATGGTAGAGGCTATGTCTGCTGTACTGCTACTCATTCCCTTACCAAAGGCAAGTGAAGATTCTCTTCTTATGACTATTCTTTCTTTATATCTTTCTGGAATACCCAGAAGATCTAAAGTTCTTCTTACTGCTTCTTCTATTTTAGGCATCAATTTTGATTTGATTTCTGTTTTTGAGAATTCTATATATAAAGTAGTACCCAATTCTATAGGGTAGGATATTAGGAGTTCTTTCCCCTTTATCAATCCTTGAATAAGTTCTCCACAGGAACCCGGACAGTAAGTTATTACTCTTTTTCTCATAAGTTAGAAAAAGCATTCAACGCTTCGATGAGTCTTATATTACTATTATGACCCTTTACTGCCAGTCTTATATAACTTCCATCCAAGCCTTCGAAGTTTTTACAATTTCTTACAAGTATCCCCTTTTTTAACAGATAATCTTCCAAGATTGAGGTATCTATATCGACCTTAATCAAGATAAAGTTTGCCTGGCTCCGATAAGGATGGACCCATCCGATACGAGATAACTCTTCCGTAAGAAATCTACGTTCAAGTTTTATCAACTCCCTTGTCTCTTCCATAAATTTTTTATCTCTCAGTACATATCTTCCAGCAAGGTCTGCAAGTATATTGACCGACCATGGTAAGACTCTTTCCCTCATCTTATCGATAAATTCTTCTGATGCTATTCCATAACCTAATCTTAATCCCGGTAATCCAAAGAACTTGGTGAAACATCTGACTACGCATAAATTTGGATAGACCTCAACAAGAGTTACTGCTGAATGTTTTGGATAATCCTCTGTAAATTCTATAAATGCTTCATCCAGTATCACAGAAATATCTAACTTTGCAGTCTCTTCTAACAGAAATTTAAGGGAAGTGATGTCTATAAGTTTTCCTGTTGGATTATTTGGATTACAGAGTATTAACATACTATACTTTTTTGCTTTAAGATAACTGATTAGAGCCTCTATGTCTAGACTCAGGTCATTCTTCATAGGAAAGTATTCTGTTTTTAAACTATTTATCTTACAGATGCGTGCATATTCAGAAAAAGTGGGAATCGGAATAATAGCATCTTTCATTACCGATTGAATACATAGGGAGATGATTTCTATAGCTCCATTCCCCACCAGTATATTCTTGGGTCTTAGATTAATATATTTTGCTATCTCTTCTCTCAGTTCTGTATATTCTGGGTCTGGGTAGTAAACTATATTACTTAGAGATTGATATAGGTATTCCTCGATGCCTTTTGGAAACCCCAGAGGATTTATATTGGCACTGAAGTCCAAAAGCTCAGAAGGTTTTCTATTTAAGATTCTAGAGAATTTATATACATTTCCTCCATGTTCTATCATAGTAGATACCTAATGAGACAACCCAGAATGAATCCTAATATAGACGTTCCGTACATCAATCTTACAGATAGTAATATATGCTCAGGATTTATATCTTCTAGAGGGTCACCTATATATGGTTTTTCTACAATTCGTCCCCTGTAAGAGTTCGATCCCCCCAGTCTTATACCTAATGCCCCAGCCATACTGGCTTCAGGGTAACCACTGTTTGGGCTTGGATTTTTACGGCCATCACGTATTGCTATAAGAAAGCTCCTTTTTGCATCTAGTCCTAAGAAGAAGGATGTAATAGCCATAAGAAAAGCAGTTATACGTGATGGCAAAAAGTTAACTATATCGTCTAGTCTAGCAGAAGCCATACCGATGTTTATATATCTTTCATCCTTATAACCCACCATAGAGTCCAGAGTATTTGTTGCTTTATAAGCCATAGCCAGAGGAGCCCCTCCTAAAAAGAGATAAAATAATGGGGCGATAATGCCATCTGAAGTATTTTCGGCTACTGTCTCTATGACCGCTCTGCATATATCTTTTATATCAAGATTCTCCGTATCTCTTCCAACTATGTATGACAGGGCTTTTCTGGCGCTATTTATATCACCATCTTTTAGAAATCTATATACCTTTTTTGCCTCATCACCTAGGCACCTTGTGGCAAGTACGGTATAGATAAACATAATATTTACCAGATGAAATAGTATCGTATTAACCGATAGAGCCATCTTAAGGATTACTGTTATCACCAGATAAGATAATGTAACCGTAGTACCTGCCAGTATAAATCCTGCTATCTTTTCTGTTTTAGGTGAATATGCAAAGCGTCTAAGAAGCTTTTCGAAAGAGGTTATAAATACTCCAATAGCCCTTACTGGGTGTGGAAACCAGTATGGATCTCCAAATATAAGGTCAGCTAGATAACCCAGGAGTATGTCTATCATCTAATCCCCATTATGCGATATATGGTTTCCATATCTAATGAGCTTTTTACTATTCTTGCAAGTTCGTCGTACTGTTGGGTTTTTATACTTTTCAGTGATTTGATAGTTATAGAGTCTTTTAATCCCTTTTTCCTGTAGAGGGAAGATATGAGTTCTTTAAGAAAATCTTCATTATCGAATATCCCGTGTAGATATGTTCCCCATACCTTATGGTCAGTTGATATATAGCCATCTATCTCATTGCATTCTATTTCTCCTCTTTTTACCACACGGGAGAAAGGAATCGCATTAATCCCTATACTCTTAGTTCTACCCATATGTATCTCGTAACCCTTTAGCGTATAGGGAGCATCTTCCAGACGTATCTCAGACTGAGCAGTGATCTTTTCTCTTTCTATAACAGTGACTATATCCAAAAGCCCTAACCCTTCACTCTCTTTTACTTCAGACTCAATTCCATATGGATCTAGAATCATCTTCCCGAGCATCTGGAATCCCCCACATATCCCAATAACCGCACCACCGCTTTGTACGTACTTCTTTATCTCTTCATATAAACCGCTGGATTTCAGGTATAAAAGGTCACCTATCGTATTTTTTGTCCCAGGTATAATGACTAAATCCGGGTTGCCAAATGTCTCTATATTGTAGATATACCTAATTTTTATCCTATCTATGTAGTAGAAAGGTTCAAAATCGGTAAAATTCGATATATGAGGTAGATATATAATACCTATATCTATATCGCCATCTTCTCTGGAGAACTTCAGGTATTCGGTTGCACTATCTTCTTCATCTATGTGAATATTTAGATATGGTATAACGCCTAATACAGGTCTCTTTATTATTTTCTCCAGCATTACCAATCCAGGCTTCAATATCTCCACGTCTCCTCTAAACTTATTTATTATCACCCCCTTGACTCTTTTCCTTTCTCTCTGCTCCAGTAGTACTATAGTCCCCACAATGGAGGCAAAAACTCCTCCCTTGTCTATGTCTCCTACAAGGAGGACGGGGCAATCAGCTATCTCAGCCATACCCATATTAACCAGGTCATTATCCTTAAGATTTATCTCAGCTGGACTTCCTGCCCCTTCTATTACGACTATATCGTACTGACTGGACAGCTCTTCGTAGGCCTCTTTTACTATACCTTTAAGCTCTGGTTTGAACCTTTGATACTCTTGTGCGGTCATATTTCCGTAGACCTTGCCCTTTATAATTACCTGACTCCCAATATTACTGGATGGTTTAAGTAGTATTGGATTCATAAGAACCGATGGCTCTGTATTGCAGGCAAATGCCTGTACAGCTTGAGCTCTACTCATCTCTTTACCGTCTCTTGTCACAAAAGAATTCAGTGCCATATTCTGAGATTTAAATGGTGCTACTTTAAATCCATCTAGGGTAAATATCCTGCACAGAGCAGTTACTATTAAACTTTTTCCTACCGATGAAGCGGTTCCCTGTATCATAATACTCTTAGCTCTTTTCATCACACACTCCTTAAAGGCGGTAGCTCATCTATAAGCTACCGCCTTTATTATTCACACTTTGGGTATTCTATTTAAAAAGCTCCGGGTGCAGATATCTTGCTATGATCTCAAGGGCTAAAACAAGTCTTGGTCCTGCTCTAAAAACAATGTCGTCATTTATAGTGAATACCTTTTGATTCTTTACTGCCTTAAGAACATCCCATCCAGGTCTCTTGGATATCTCTAAGGGATTGGCACCCATACTTGACTCTGCACCTATTATCACATCAGGGTCTTCTTTTACAAGCTGTTCCAGACTGAATATTGGATAGGCTGATTTTGCTGACCCTGCAATGTTTATCCCTCCAGCCTTTCTTATAATGTCATCTATAAAGCTACCTGGTCCTGCGCTCATAAGTGGTTCATTCCATAGCTCGAAGAAGACCTTTGGTTTAACCTTGGCTTTACTCACCTTACTTGTGACCTTTGCCACTCTCAATTTCAGGTCAAAAGCCAGTTTCTTGGCATTTTCTTCTGCTCCGGTGATACGGCCTATAGTATAGATGCTCCTTATAACCTCTTCCAGAGTTCGAGGATAGGAAACAAACACAGGAATTCCAAGTTGCTCCAGTTTCTCTACGGTTTGTCTCTGCACCCCACCTGTTGCTATTACGATATCTGGTTTCAGAGAAAGGATCTTCTCGATATTCGGACTCTGAAATGTCCCAACCTTTTCTTTTGCCTTTGCCTCTTCTGGATAGTTGCAGAGAGTAGTAACCCCTACTATCTTTTCGTTTAATCCCAGGGCAAATAGGATTTCTGTTACTGATGGAGCAGTGGATATAATTCTTTGAGGCTCTTTAGAGACAGTTATCCTTCGCCCAACATCATCTCTTACAGTTACAGGAAAAGTACCGGCAAAGGATAGATTCGCTGTAAGACTCAGAACCAGTATTAAACTCATAAAATATATAAGCCTTCTCATTATTTTTCCCTCCTGGTAAAAGATTTATTCCCCCATCATACCTCAAATAGAAAAAATAGGGATCAATAATGAAAAGACAGTCTATGAAGTATTCAATCTCTCCATAATGCCAAGCCTCCTTTCCTCGAAGGATCTGGCATATATCCTAATAGGCAGGTCTCCTGGCTTCCAGCATAGGTCTCTGCGCCTTCCCGGTTTCCCAGTGGCATTATGCAGGACCC
>CAZZLK010000116.1:0-27958 GCA_964655195.1 uncultured bacterium | reverse complement strand
CGGCTGGTGGTGGAAGTTAAGGCCCGCGAAAAAAACGGGGGGGGGAAGGCAGCGGTAGACCTTGGTGGGGGGGTCGTCATGGCTGTTGCCGTGGGCGACGGCGGTGTTGTAAGTTACTACGGTCGGGTGAAGATGGTGCGGTAATGCTTTCCTCTGGCAGGTTCCTCAAGTCGGTGAGGTGGTACTGGCAGAAGGTGCGGGCAAGTCTCTGGCAGAACTCCCGCAGGTGGAAGGAGATAGCACATAAGGAAAGAAAACAGGTAGAGCAGTTACTGCACATAGCTACCTCCCATTTTATTGCGGAATGCATACGGCGGGGCGTGAAGGAGATAGCCATTGGTGACCTTAACGGGATCCGACAGGGCATTGACTATGGAGACCGACTGAACCAGCGATTACATACCTGGCCGTACCGAAAGCTGATTGATATGCTTAAATACAAAGGGGCACTGGCGGGAATTCTGGTACGGGATAACGTAGATGAGAAGAGCACGTCCGTTACTTGTCATATCTGCGGGAAGGTTATGGCTTCCAACCGGAGGCACCGGGGGTTATACGTATGCTCCTGTGGGTGGAGAACACAGGCGGATATAAATGGTGCCCTGAATATCTACGAAAGGGCGTATCAGGTATCTCCCATGAAGGGGAGTAGTGGCCGTGTGGCGCGGCCCGCGGTCGTGTCATATCTTCTTGGATGGCATGGCGTCGCTGAACCAAAGCGCGAAGGTAAACCTTTGCGTGCATCCGTTTTAGGATGCCTCTCAATTTATTGAGGGGAGGACGTCACATGATATAATTTACAAAAGTAATAAGCCTTTATTTAGGAGCGTATAGAATGGAAAGGTATAAAATAAGGATATATCCGGATGGAATAGAAGGTTCAGCAGAAAAAGATACCACTTTACTGGAGGCTTTAGAAAAGCTAGGTATAAAACTTGAAACTCCCTGTGGTGGGGCAGGCTGGTGTGGACAGTGTATTGTAAAAGCAAGAGGACACCTATCTAAGGTGTCTGCAAACGAAGAGAATCTTATCTCTGAGGATATGATCAGAGAGGGATATCGACTCGCATGCCAGGCATTAATAAAGGGGGATGTCGACATAGAGATACCTCCACAGACAAGGGTATATGCACATCAGATACTGACAACTGGTAAGACGTTAGGAGAGGTTAAGATAAATCCGGCGGTGCAAATTTTCAGATTAAAGCCTACTCCACCATCACTGGAGGATCAGAGAGATGACATAGAGAGACTGGAAGATGAGATAAATAGAAAATTAACGATATCCGATATAAGTGTTTTAAAAGATATACCGTCAATACTGAGGGAAAATGATTTTAATGTAGAGGCTATACTATACGAAGATACACTCCTGGAAGTAAGAAAAAAGAGCGATAGACATCCCTACGGAATAGCGATAGATATAGGTACCACAACGGTGGTCGTATATCTATTGGACCTCACAAAAGGGGAGATAGATGTAGCTTCATCTATGAATCCACAGGCAAAAAGAGGGGCGGACGTCATATCCAGAATAGACTATGCAATCAGAGGGGGCCTGAAAGAATTACAGGATTTAGTTATAGATGAAATAAACTTATTGATAGAAAAATTATGTGCTAAACAGAGGATAGGTAGTGATGATATCTATGATGTTACAGTCGTAGGTAATACTACTATGACACATCTCTTTTTAGGAGTACCACCAAATTACATAGCGGTTTCTCCCTACATACCTGTTTTTACTAAACCTCTATTAATTAATGCCTCCCAACTTGGGATAAGGATAAATCCAAATGGCAGGTGCTATATACTTCCAAATATATCCGGATATGTAGGTGCTGATACAGTAGGGGTAATCCTAGCTACCGGTTTGTATAAAGGAGACGGAGTAAAACTTGCCATAGATATAGGTACAAATGGTGAGATGGTCTTAAAGGATGGAGATAAGTTATTCGCATGTTCTACCGCAGCTGGACCGGCATTTGAAGGGGCTAATATTACCTATGGAATGAGAGGAGCTAGAGGAGCTATCGACCACGTCAGTATAGACGATGGAGAGATAAATGTCCATGTGATAGACGATGTCACTCCTGTAGGCATATGCGGCTCTGGTCTTCTAGATGCAGTTGCCGTTATGATAGAACTGGGAATCCTTGATGAAACAGGAAGAATCGTCTGCCCTGAAGGAATAATTGTAAGAGACACAATACGTAAGAATAACAACGGATTAGAATTTGTCCTAAGGGCTAATGGAGGAGAGATACCTATAAATCAGAGGGATATAAGAGAGCTTCAGTTAGCCAAAAGTGCTATCAGGGCAGGGATAGAGATACTCCTGGAGGAAACAGGAAGAGACTATTCGGACATAGATACCGTATATCTAGCAGGGGCATTCGGAACATACCTGAATCCAGAAAGTGCGATAAAGATAGGATTGCTTCCCCCTCTACCTGTAAGCAGGGTATACTCGGTTGGAAATGCTGCCGGAGAGGGAGCAAAACTTGCCCTTCTAGATAGAGACATACGGAGGATAGCAGAAGAGGTGTCCAGAAAGGTCAATTACATAGAACTTTCATCCAGAAGAGATTTCCAGGAGAAGTTTGCAGAGTTTATGTATTTTGAGGCAAACAGATGAGATATCTTACCCCTCCTCCAGGTTTTAGAGACTATCTTCCTGAAGAAGCTGAAAGAATAAGACTGGTAGAAGAAACTATAAGAAAGGTATCAGAGTCCTTTGGATACAGAGAAGTGATAACCCCAACATTGGAATATGCCGATGTCATTATGCTAGGGACAAATACCAGAGATGACACTCTGCTATATAAGGTCATAGATAGGGATGGAGCCCTTCTCTCTATCAGACCAGAATTCACAACCTCTATAGCAAGATTAGTTACCACCAGATACAGGGGAGAGAGGGGTCCATTTAGATTTTACTATATAGGAAAGGTATTCAGGAATATACCTTTCCAACCACTTATGCAGAAAGAGTTCACTCAGGGAGGGGCAGAATTGATCGGTGAACCCTCCCTTTCCGGAGATATAGAGATCATCTCTCTCATAGAGGAGATATTTGAAAGATTAGGTCTGATTGTTCATATAGAGGTAAGCCATGCAAGGATTATACCAGCCATCATTGAAATTACCGATGTCTCCATTCTAGAGGCTATAAAAAGTGGAGACTTTGTGAGTATAAGGTCCTTTATAAAAGACAAGGATGTCCTATCTTTTGTAGAGACACTCCCTTTCTTAAATGGAGGGAAAGAGATAATAGAGGAGGCTTACAGATACGTAAGATATATCCCCGGACTAGAAGAACCTCTAAACCAGCTCTCACTCTTTATATCTGATCTGGAAAGTCTTGGCTATAAAAGGACCAGGATTAATCTCGGCGTTATCAGGGACTTTGAGTATTATACAGGTATAACATTTGAAGGATACATAGAAGGTTTGGGTCTACCGGTTGTAGGTGGTGGAAGGTACGATGGCTTACTGGAAAGGTTTGGGATGCCTCTACCAGCAACTGGATTTGCTATAGGGATAGAAAGAGTTGCAAGTAGGATCTTAAGAGTGGAATCTGAGCCAGACCTGGTTATTGGTTATACAGGAGAAAGACTCAGGGAGGCAATGAAATTAGCGCAGGAAAAGAGAAAAGAGGGCCTTAAGGTGGAACTTATACGTTGTTCGGATGAAGAGGAAATAAATGCTAGAAGGGGAAGGAGCAAGATATTCTTATGTTAGCAATAGCATTACCTTCTGGAAGAATGCTTGAAGAATGTGTCAAGTTATTCGAAAGCTCTGGCATTCATTTTCCAACCGAAATCCTTGAAAGTAGAAAACTCTCAGGGACAAGTGGAAATCTGAAGTTTTTCATATGCAAACCTAAAGATGTACATATATATGTCGAATACGGGACAGCAGATATTGGAATAGTAGGGAAAGATATCCTCCTGGAAGAAAGACCACAGGTGTATGAGCTTTATGATCTGGGTATAGGAAGATGCAGGATAGTTGTAGCAATACCAGACACCGCCAGACCAGAGGAACTGTTCTTTAAGGGTGATATTATAAGGGTAGCCACAAAGTATCCGAGGATAGCTAGGGAATTCTTCAACAGGAAAGGTATTTCTATAGAGATATTAAACCTCAGCGGCTCTATAGAGCTTGCGCCAGTCACTGGTATAGCGGACGTAATAGTAGATATAGTATCTACCGGAAGGACTTTAAGGGAAAATAATCTAAAAGTCTGGGAAGAGATAGCAACCTCTTCAGCCAGACTTATTGCCAATAGAGCCAGCTTACATATAAAAGCAGAGGAGATAAAAGAGATATTACATAGTTTAAAAAGAGGCTAAATAGCCTCTGCGACCTTTTCCTCTATACCAAATTGACTCATATAGAGATTATAGTAGAATCCTTTCTTCTTGAGCAGTTCTTTATGTGTACCTCTCTCGACTATCTCACCATTATTTATCACCAGTATCATATCCGCATTGCGTATTGTGCTGAGGCGATGAGCTATAACAAAGCTAGTACGACCCTTCATCAGGTTTAACATAGCGGACTGTATCTGTTTCTCTGTCTTTGTATCAACGTTACTTGTAGCCTCATCAAGTATCAGTATAGCGGGGTCTGCCAGAATAGCCCTGGCTATAGCAAGTAACTGCCTCTGTCCCTGACTGAGATTTTCACCGCCATCTGTCAGTACTGTATCATATCCTTTAGGGAGTCTCAGGATAAAGTGTTCTGCATTGGCAAGTCTTGCAGCCTCTATCACTTCCTGGTCTGTAGCGTCCAGTCGGCCATATCTTATATTATCCTTTATAGATACAGAGAAGAGATATGTATCCTGCAGGACTATTCCCAGGAGAGAACGAAGACAACTCCTCTTTATCTTTCTTATATCTATCCCATCTATCAAAATAGACCCGCTATCCACATCGTAGAATCTGGTCAGAAGATTAACTATTGTGGTCTTTCCAGCACCTGTTGGACCAACGAGTGCAATTGTCTGACCGGGCTTTACATGGAAGTTTATATCCTTTAATACCGGTACCCCCTCTTTGTAAGAAAAGTACACATTCTTAAACTCAACTTCGCCCTTCACATCTTTAAGCTCCACCGCATCGGGGGTATCTACAGGCTCTGGTGGTTCATTTATAACCTTGAATACTCTCTCAGCACTGGCTATAGCAGACTGAATCATATTGAATAGATTTGCAAGTTCGTTTATAGGACGGGTAAATTGCCTGGAATAGATTATAAAACTGGCTACTGTACCCACACTTACTATGCTTTTAGCAGCAAACCAGCCACCAAATCCTGCGATAATAGCAAAACTCAGATTATTCACAACATTCATAAGAGGGCCCATAATACCGGCAAATATCTGGGCTCTGATACCAGCCTGCCTCAACTCTTCATTTACAGTCTGAAACTTCTCTATCTCTCTTTCTTCCCTGGCAAAGATCTTAACAACTCTTAGCCCATTGATATTCTCTTCAGCTACACCATTAAGCTGTCCAAGGATAGTCTGATTAGCAAGGAAACTCTCTCTGGTACGGGAAGAAACAAAAGTGGTGATAAGAAGAGTCAATGGAACTACTATCATACTCACAAGGGTAAGTATAGGACTCATTCGAAGCATTATAAAGATTGTGCCTATAATAGAAACAATACCAGAAAAGAACTGGGTTAAACTCATTCCCAAAGACATATTTATAGTATCTATGTCGTTGGTCAGTCTGCTCATTATATCTCCATGAGGGGTACTATCAAAGAAACGAAGTGGTAAGCTCTGTAGCTTATTGAATAAATCTTTTCTCAGATTGAATACTATGCTCTGTACAGTGCGTATACTGATGTAACCCTGTAACCACATAAGTAAAGAATTCACAATATACAGGCATGCCATAAAGATTACAAGAGACAAAAGTCCTCTGAAGTTCTTAGGAATTATATAGTCATCAATGGCTCTACCTATGAGATAGGGACCTACAAGCATCAAAAGAGAAGTAACAATGATCAATGAGAAGATCAGTAGAAGTCTAAGTCTATGAGGCTTAAGATACTCCCAAAGCCTCTTTAAAGTTTCTTTAGGATTCTCTGGCTTTACAGCACCATGGACAAAATGACCACCAGGAGGGCCAAAACCAGGACCTCTAAAGCCTGGTCCTCTAAATCCAGGACCTCTAAAACCTGAAGCTGGTATATCTCTCTGTGCTCTACGATCAGGCATCGACTAATACCTCCTCTCCCATCTGAGATCTGTATATCTCCTGATACAATGGACAACTCTGCAATAACTCTGTATGTGTGCCCTGAGCTATGAGTTCTCCATCATCTAACACCAATATCTTATCAGCATTCATAATAGTACTTATACGCTGAGCTATGATAAATGTTGTACATCTTTTAATACCCTTCAGTCCTTTCAAAATCCTCTGTTCAGTAGCAAGGTCTACTGCGCTGGTGCAGTCATCTAGAATAAGTATAGCAGGCTTTTTTATAATGGCTCTAGCTATAGCTATCCTCTGCTTCTGCCCACCAGAGAGGTCTACTCCACGCTGTCCAATGATAGTATCATAACCATTGGGAAAACTCATTATAAAATTATGTGCCTGTGCTATCCTGGCTGCCTCTATTACCTCTTCATCTGAGGCAGACTCATTCCCCCAGAGTATATTCTCCTTTATGCTTCCAGAGAAAAGAATAGTCTCCTGAGGCACCATACTTATAGCAGACCTTAATACATTGAGATCAATGTCCCTTATATCTCTTCCATCAACCAGTATTCTTCCAGAAGTAACATCGTAAAGTCTAGGGATAAGGTTAACCAGAGTTGATTTTCCAGAGCCAGTAGTCCCCATTATAGCTACTACTTCTCCAGGATAGGCTGTAAACGATATGTCTTTGAGAACAAGTTCTCCTCCCTGGCTATCATAACTGAACGAAACATTCTCAAATATGACTTCGCCACTGTTTATAGGGGTTCTGTCTGGATTTGGAGAATTTTCAATATCGATCTTCGCCTCCAAGATCTCATTTACACGCTCGGCAGATGCGCTTGCCCTACTTATAAATACAAAGATATTTCCTATCATCATCAATGAGAATAGTATCTGAGTTATATAGTTTACCGACGCCATTATCTGTCCGACGTGCATATCTCCTCTATCTACTAATAAGCCTCCGAACCAGAGCACCCCAGTAACACCCAGATTCATAATCAACATTATAAGTGGCATAAGAGTTACTATCAGCATAAATGCATTCAGAGAGGCATTCATAAGTTCTTCGTTAGCAATATTAAATCTAGACTTTTCCAATTCTTCCCTGACAAATGCCTTTACAACACGTATCCCCAGTAGATTCTCTAGTATAACTGCATTCAATTTGTCTATCTTCTGTTGAACTACGGTGAATAGAGGGAAACTCTTCTTTACCATATAAGTGAAGATAATTGCTAGTAGTGGTATTACAAAAACAAGTATAGAGGCAAGCTTATAATTGATATATACCAGCATAATAATGCCACCTAAGAATAGTAGAGGAGCTCTAACCACAATTCTTAAAGACATCATAACAAGATTCTGCAGCTGAGTTATATCATTTGTAAGACGAGTTATCAGTGTAGAGGGCTTGAATCTATCCAGAGTCGAAAAAGAGAAAGACTGTATCTTTTTAAATACGCTGGACCTCAGATCGGTTCCAAATCCCTGACTTGCTATAGTTGAAGCGATAGTGCATCCCACTCCTCCTATCATTCCTATAAAAGCTACACCTACCATCAATAAACCGGTCCTTAGGATAAAAGAGAGGTCTCCTTTTACTATACCATAGTCAACGATTCTGGCAAGAAGTGTCGGTTGAGAGAGATCACAGATAACCTCTATCACCATAAGTATAGGTGCCAGAAGAGCCGCTTTCCAATAGGGTTTAAGATAAACTAAGAGCTTCTTCATAGTCTACCTCCAGTTATTATTTCGATATCTAACAAATTTCTTCTTCACTGTTTACCCTCTTTAAATTGTCCCTTATTTGAATAAGGAATCTTCTAAGTAAAACCTTCTCTTCAAGAGTAAAACCGGCAAAACACTCTTCTTCCAATGTCTTTATTATCTCTTCCACATCTTTTTTAAGATGTTTCCCTTTCTCGGTAAGGTAAACACGGGAGACACGCATATCCTCTGGATCAGATTCTCTTTTCAAAAGACCTGCCTTTTCCATCCCCTTCAGTACAGCAGTAACTGTAGAAGGCCTGAGTCTTAAAGTCTCTGCTATCTCTTTCTGCGTCAAACCATCTCTCTCCCAGAGCATAGCCAGAATCGGTGGCTGCCCCTTATGAAGCCCGATCTTATGTAAAAGATGATGGTGCCTTATGAAGTGCTGCCTTATAACCTGCCACAGCAGGGAATGTAACGAATCCTCTTCTCTATCAAACATAGGTCATCTATCACCCCGATATTATTTAGATATCTAAATAATATCATACCAGTCAATATGTGTCAATAATATGAAGGCACTTGTCTATCCATCAAACATCAAAAGTATTCTGGTCTATAAAATTATTTAGATATCAAAGAGAGTCTGATAGACAAAACTCTAATGAGATTGGGTTAACATATAGATACCTAGAGTGGCAAAAAAATTGGGACTTATCTTAACAATCCTATCTTGAGCCAGATAATAAGCCTTAACTATCCTAATGTTCTTGATTTTACAGTAATCCTCAAAGTCCCTTATACTTAACGGATGGACATCGGGAGTTTCATACCAGGTATAACTAAAACCACCTATCGATGGAGGGATCCTTCCCCTGCAGAGGACATAGAACCTTACCTTCCAGTATCCAAAATTTGGAAAACTCACTATAACAAATCTAGCTACTCTCAGAGAATGGGTGAGCACCAGTTCAGGATTTCTAACTTCCTGAAGCGTCTGACTTATTATAATATAATCGTAAGCTTTATCCGGATATTCTGGAAGTACCTCTTCCATATCTCCCTGATAGACTGTGATCCCCCTGGCTATACTCTCCGATACCCTCTTTCCGTTTATCTCTATCCCCTTACCTCTTATATTCTTTTCTCTTTTCAGATAAGCAAGGAGTTCACCGTTACCACATCCCAGATCCAGGACTTTAGAGTTCTCTGCTATAAGGTCTCTTATAATCTCATAATCTCTTCTCACTTTATCTCCTCGTATACATACCTCAAGAAACTGCTTATAATACGGGTCTGCTCCTCAGCCTCAAGGAGGAATGCATCGTGTCCATAAGAAGATTCTATCTCTCTATACGTAACATCTATCCCGTTTGCCTCCAGGGCTCTGACTATCTCCTTGGATTGTGAGGGAGGATAGAGCCAGTCAGAGGTAAATGATATAACCAGAAACTTTATATGTGTGGAATTACTGAAGGCTTCAAAGAGGGAACCATAACCGTTGGCTAAATCAAAATAGTCTATAGCCTTTGTAATATACAGGTAGCTATTGGCATCGAAGCGCTGGGTAAAACTAAGTCCCTGATAGTGTAGATAGCTCTCTACTTCAAAGTCGATAGAAAAATCATAACCATACTTTTCCTTCTGTCTCAACCTCCTGCCAAACTTCTGCTCCATAGAGGTCTCACTCAGGTATGTTATATGGCCAACCATACGGGCAATTGCCAATCCAGTATTTGGAGGGGTCTTACCATAGTAGTCCCCCCTGTTCCAATTAGGATCACTCATTATTGCCTGTCTTCCAACCTCGTTGAAGGCAATCTGCATCGCCTTATTCCTGCTTGCAGTAGCTATAGGGATGGCAGACCTCACCCTCTCTGGATAGCTTACCGTCCACTGGAGTGCCTGCATCCCTCCCATTGAACCACCAGCTACACAGAGGAGTTTTTCTATACCCAGATAATCAATGAGATATCTCTGGGCATTCACCATATCCCTTATCGTTATAACCGGGAAGTCAAGCCCATATGGCTTTCCAGTAGCTGGATTTATAGAAGAAGGTCCGGTTGAACCCTTACATCCACCAATGACGTTGGAGCATATTACAAAGTACTTGTTTGTATCGAAAGCCTTTCCCGGACCCACCATATTATCCCACCACCCAGGCTTTCTGTCTCCTTTATGATAGCCAGCCACATGGGCGTCCCCAGAAAGCGCATGTAATATCAGTATAGCGTTGGTCCTGTCCTTATTCAGTTCTCCGTAGGTCTCATAAGCAAGGGTTATTGGACCTAATTTCTCTCCACTCTCCAGTACCAGCTCATCTGGTGGATGAGCAAATGTATAATACTGTGTCTCCACATAGAGTATATCGTCCATCCTTACACCTTACTCAACGCCTGATCTATATCATAAATTATATCATCCACACTCTCCAGACCAATAGATAGCCTTATAAAATCTGGAGTCACACCGGCAGATAGCTGTTCCTCAGGTGTAAGCTGGGCATGAGTGGTACTTGCCGGGTGAATAGCTAAAGACTTGGCATCACCTATATTAGCCAGATGGGAGAGAAGTTTTAGGTTATTTATAAACTTCTTCCCTGCTTCCAATCCCCCTTTGACTCCAAAACCTATCATTGCCCCAAAGAGCCCACGTCTGAAGTACTTTCTGGCTATACTATAGTACGGATTATCGGGGAGGCCTGGGTAATTTACCCAGCTCACCTTCGGATGACTCTTTAAAAACTCTGCCACCTTCATTGCATTCTGACTGTGTCTCTCCATCCTTAAGGGTAGAGTTTCAAGTCCTAGAAGAAAGAGAAAGGCATTAAAAGGACTCATACATGCCCCTAAATCCCTCATAAGCTGAAGTCTAGCCTTGGCTATATAGGCTGAAGCACCAAATTTCTCTATATAGTTAAGTCCATGATAAGTAGAATCTGCCTCGGTGATCTCAGGGATTTTTCCATTCTGCCAGTAAAACTTCCCACTATCGACAATAACCCCGCCGATAGATGTTCCGTGTCCCCCAATAAACTTTGTAGCCGAATGAATCACTATATCTGCCCCATAGTCTATAGGCCTTACCAAATATGGAGAAGGGATCGTATTGTCTATAATCAGTGGAATACCTGCCTCATGAGCTATATGAGCTACTCTTTCTATATCTAGTGTATCTAACTTTGGATTTCCAAGCGTCTCAGCATAGATAGCCTTTGTCCTTGGAGTAATAGCCTTTCTAAAATTCTCAGGGTCAGAAGGATCTACAAAATTAACTGTTATTCCAAGCCTTTTAAGGGTAACTGCAAAGAGGTTATAAGTACCACCATATAGGCTTATACTTGATACGATCTCATCCCCCTCTTTAGCTATATTAAGTATAGCGATGAGCTCAGCCGACTGTCCTGAAGCAGTAGCCAGTGCACCAACGCCACCCTCAAGAAGGGCCACCCTCTTTTCAAATACACTCACAGTGGGATTCATTATCCTAGAATATATGTTCCCTTCTTCCTCTACCGCAAATAACCTTGCCGCATGCTCGGTATCTCTGAAAAGATAAGATGTTGTCTGATATATAGGTACCGCTCTAGACAGGGTATAAGGATCAACCTCCTGTCCACCATGTACAGCCAATGTATCAAAACCCCATTCCCTTTCCATACATTTACCTCCTAAGGGATAAATTTAATAGCTCTAATTATAATAATTTCTACTTAAATAGTCAAATATATCTTAATCTCATATTAAACACTATAGATATTATACGACAAATACAGATATGCTAGAATAGAGTAGAAAAATTCGAAGAAAGGAGAGCAAGGTATGAGAAAAGAGTCTATGACTCCAAGAGAGAGATGGCTAGCTGTACTAAAAGGAGAAAAACCAGACAGATTACCTATGGATTATTGGGCAACTCAAGAAACCACCGCAAATTTAATGAAGTACCTTGGATGTTCTACTCAGGAAGAACTCTACAAAAAACTACACATAGATAGACCGGTGGGTGTAGCACCAAGATATATAGGACCAAAGTTGGAGCCCAATACTGATATGTATGGGTGTCGATACAGGGATGTAAACTATGGTAGCGGGGTCTATTCTGAATGTATATACCATCCACTGGCTCAGTATGAGTCTGTGGAAGAGATAGAGAAGAATTATACCTGGCCTACTGTAGACTGGTTTGACTACAGTGTAATCCCTCAGCAGATAAAAGGGAAAGAGGAATACCCCATCCAGGGTGGTGGCTCTGAGCCATTTCTCATATACAAGAATCTTCGTGGACAGGAACAGGCATTCATAGATCTGGTCTTATATCCAGATATCGTTGATTACTGTCTGGATAAACTCTTTGATTTCTGCTATGAAAATACTCTAAGGATATATGAGCAGATCCCTGGAAAGGTGACCTTCTCCTATGTAGCAGAGGATATGGGTGGAGAGACGGACCTTATGATCTCTCCAGAGCATATAAGAAGATTCCTGTTACCCAGAATGAAGCGGATGATAGATCTAGCTCACCAGGCAGGTGTATATGCATTTCACCACAATGATGGAGCTATAAGAAAGATCATTCCCGATCTTATAGAGATAGGGATAGACATACTGAATCCGATACAGTGGCGATGCAAGGGGATGGATAGGAAGGAATTAAAGAGAGACTTTGGTGATAGACTGGTGTTTCATGGAGGAGTTGACAATCAATATACGTTAGCCTTCGGTTCCGTAGAAGAGGTAAAAAGAGAGGTGATAGAGAATATAGAGATACTTGGTTATGATGGTAAATACATTATAGCTCCGTGCCATAATATACAGCCGATAAGCCCACCAGAAAATATAGTGGCGTTGTATGAAACTGGCTATGAGTACGGATGGTTTGGTTAGAGACCACTATTACTGAGTCTTGATACTCGAAGATTCATCAATATATCTGAGATTAAGCATCCAAGTATACTCCCAGCTACCGTATAGACAATGTCTTCGCAGTCAGGATGATCATCGATTATGTATTCTTTTGTAAGTTCCAGCAGAATAACCAGAGTAAACCCTATCAAAAGAGAGCCGGTCAGGGCAGTAATAGTAGTTGTCAGAAGAAAACCCCAGGTAAGGTGTAGCTGTTTATCCCAGGGGATAGCAGTAAATAACTTTTTGATATCAGAATTGGCATAAGCAGGTTTAACAGCTATTATAAAGATTAAGATAGGTATAACTATTGTATAGATCAGTCTCAAGGCTCCTCCTTATCTAAGATTTACTCATTATTTACTGTAATTCTAATCAAAGGGAAGGCTTCTTTCAAGATGTTAACAGATAAGCCTTTCTACATCTTTAATATCTTTTAACATTGTGGTATATTTATGCTTAACTATAAACACAAGAGGAGGGAAACAAGATGAAAAAGGTCTTGTATGTGTATGGTGGACCTGAGTTTCACCCAACCGAAGATGGAGGAAAGATATTAAAGAATCTTTTAGAAGAAGATGGAAGATTCAAACTAGAGATGACCAATAACCTTGATGTATTCAGAGACCTGCCCAGTAAAGACTATTCAGCTTTAGTAGTATATACTACCGGATTTTATAACGATCTGACTCCAGAACGTGAAAGAGGACTCTTAGAGTTTATCCAGAATGGTGGTGGTTTTGTCGGCATTCACTCGGCAACCGATAGCTTCCGCGGTAGCCGTGCATATATTGATATGATTGGTGGAGAATTTCTGACACACCCTCCACAGCATGAATTCAAAGTTTTTATAGCAGATAGAAATCACTATCTAACTATTCGTATGCCTGACTTTAATATCTATGACGAAATGTATCACCTCCAGAGTTATGACCCTGATAAAGTAAAATTGTTAGCCTATACCATCTGGCAGGGTAAAAAGATGCCTATGGTTTATACTCGCGAGTATGGTAAGGGCCGTGTAGTTTATCTGGCAAATGGTCATTCCCTCCAGGTTCTAAAGCATCCCGAATTTCAGAAATTACTTTTACGCTCCATAGCCTGGGTTACAGGGGAAGAGCTGACCAAAGAAGTTGTCAACTGTGGAATACTTGGATACGGCGGTATGGGAAAATTCCATGCCGGGAAGATAACCCAGACCCAAGGGTTAAATCTTATAGCTATATGCGATACTGATCCGGAAAAGGTAGAACTGGCAAGGGAAGAATATCCCAAACTTATGGGTTATTTCACCAGAGCAGAAGATATGTTAGATATGCCGGAGCTAGAATTGGTATTTGTAGTTGTTCCTCACAATGCACACAAAGATGCGGTTATAAAGTGTCTCGAGGCAGGAAAACACGTAGTAGTAGAAAAGCCGATGGCTATCAATGTGGAAGAGGCAAATGCAATGATCTCTAAAGCTAGAGAAAAGGGTGTTATGCTCAGCGTATTCCATAATCGCAGGTGGGACAGCGACTACCTGATGATCAAGGATATAATCTCCAGAGGTCTTATTGGAGATATCTTTCATATAGAGGCAGGATTAGAAAATTACAGACATCCCGGTTTTACCTGGCGTTCAGATAGAGAGATATGCGGAAGCGTAATACATGATTGGGGAGCACATTTTATAGACTGGATACTGAATCTTGTTCCAGCCAAAATAACTCAGATAATGGGAGATTTTCAAAAGAGGGTCTGGCACTCAGTGACTATTGAGGACTATGGAGAAATATCTATCAGGTTTGAAAATGGAGTTACCGCTGACTTTATACTGTCCCATATATCAGCCAGCCAGAGACCCAAATGGCGTATCCTTGGTACAAAAGGGTCAATCGAGGCTAACTGGAATAACGAGATAAGACTTATATCATATACATCTGGAATAAAACAAGACACTTTAATGAAAGTTGATACAGAGAACAGATGGAACGAATACTACCGAAATATAGCTGACCACTTACTGATGAAAGAGGCACTGATAGTTAAACCTGAACAGGCACGCCGAGTTATAGGAGTTATAGAAGCAGGACTGAAAAGCTTCCAGCTAGGAACCAGCATCCCTCCAATAGAAGGATGCGAATAAAGTATTAAACTGATAGGCTGGAATTTCTCATTATATGATATAATCTCTATTAGAGATTTAACTACTAGACAGAGGAGAGAGTTGGGTAAAGGAGAGAACCTTGGTAGAGGTTATAATAAGGCGATCCTGAGAAGGATATTTAAGATCTTCCAGAAGATCAGAGACCTTTCTTACCCCAGTCTGGATAGATTAGCTTATGAGATATCATTCGAGATAGGTAATGTATCAAAGCGGACCATAAAGAGAGATCTGGCTACACTAAAATATGACCTCGGCCTTCCGATAGAGTACGATAGGAGAAGAGGAGGCTACTGTTTAAAAGAGAAATGTGAATTCCCCTTCCCTCCTCTAAGCGGAGGAGAAATCATATCTCTTCTGATAGCCACCAATCTGCTTCAACAGTTTAAGGGTACTCCCTTAGAAAAGAGTCTATCATCACTAGAAAAAAAGATAGAGTTTCTGTTATCGGATAAGGTCTCTATAAATCCAAAAGAGTTAGAGATGGCTCTTTCGGTAAATATATCTTATATAAAACTCAGGACTGATATAAGCAATACCTTTGACAAGATATTTAACGCGATAAGAGAAAAAAGAAGGGTTATTATCAAATACCATTCTCTGAGTTCCAACGAGACAAGAGAGAGGAAGGTTGACCCTTACCATATATACAACTTTCAAGGAGTATGGTATTTCTGTGGATACTGCCACTTAAGGGGAGAGATCAGGGATTTTGCTCTCGATAGGATCGTCGACATAAAAATACTTGGCGAGAGATTTGAGATCCAGAAGGATTTCAACCTTAAGGATTATCTAAATAAGGCGTTCAGAATCTATAAGGGTGATACCCAAAGGATAAAAATCTGGTTTGACTCATATCAGTCAAGGTGGATAAAAGAGAGGATATGGCATGAAAGTCAGGAGATAGAAGAGCTAGAAAACGGAGAGGTCATACTTACCATAGAAGGGAATACAGAAGAGATAAAGAGATGGGTTATGAGCTATGGTTCGCACTGTAAAGTCCTGGAGCCAGAATCTTTGAAGAAGGAAGTGGAAGAAGAGATTAAAAAACTGAATGAGCTTTATAATATCAGGGACATCATATGACCCCATAGGGTACTATACTTTTAATTGGACTGGAAAGAAGGGTGAATGTAGCTATGAGGATTAAATTAACTTATGAGGCATTAGAGAAAGATAAAATAGTTTTACCGGCACATTACAACTACCATATCCACGGGTTGATATATAGGACTTTCTCCAACGAACTGGCGGACAGATTACACGATGGTGGATTTCTTGTTGGCAAGAGACGATTTAAACTCTTTACATTCTCCAGGATCTTGGAAATGGGTAAACTTATAAAAACAGGAAAAGACGCTAAACTCATATTTGACAGGAAGATCTCTTTCTACTTCTCTTCGCCAGTAGAAACAATAACCGCTGATCTGGGTGAGATGTCTTTCAAGAGGAGGGAATTTATTCTCTGTGGCCAGAAGATTTATCTATCACAGTTAGAGGTGATGACTCCACCAAGAGTTAAAGAGAGACTACTGATAAAAGCCCTTTCACCAGTTACCGTCTACAGTACATTCAAAAAGGACGATAATGAAAAAGTCTTCCACTACTATAAACCGTACGAGGAAGGATTTCAAAAATTGATAGAAGAAAACGCGAAGAAGAAATACAGAATAGTATACGAAAAAGAGCCAGATGGTCTCAGTCTCTCAATAAAGCCCTACAGGTTCTCGGTGGAGAAGAATCACTCAGTAATATTCTTCAAGAATAATCCCATAGAGGGATGGACCGGTATATATGAACTCACCGGAAGTCCAGAGCTTATAGCAGTCACCTATGAGGCAGGGTTGGGGTGCAAAAATTCAGAGGGTTTTGGAATGTGGGAAATTTGGAGAGGAGGGGAAAAGGATGCTTGAAGCGGTAAAAGAACTTGGGGAGTTGGTCATACAGAGAGAAAATAAGAATCTCCTAGAGAGTCTTATAGAGGATCCAAACTCCAATGGCAGATACAATAATGTAATTGCCATTATATTTAAGAAAGAGGACAATAATCTTTACTTCTCAGATGTTGAGGTAGAAGAGTATAAAAGAGATTTTATAATGAAATACCTTTACCGGAGTGGTTCAGCTAATGGGCCTGACTTTTCTCCTACCGCTAAGCTTACAGAACCCGAGAAGACATTTCCAATGAAAATACTGGGCTGGTTTAGTAAAACCCTTAAGGATAAGAATATATATCTCAGTGAAGAAGACCGTATGTTCCTGGAGAGGATTCAGGAGGAACTAGAGGAAAATAAAGAGTATATTATGCAAAAGATTAAAGAAATTCGCCAAGATATATCCAAAAAAGAATCTATATTTATAACTATAAAGATAGAAGAAGAGGGGGAAGATTATTATCCTGGAGATTTGGAGGTATTTAAGAGATCGCTTATAAAAAATGTTGAAAGAAAGGAACTGGAGATCTTCTCTGAAAAAGAGGTATGCTCTATATGTAAAGAGGAGAAGGATATCGTTATAGGTAATGCTGGGGTATATGCATTCTATACTCTAGATAAGCCTGGTTTTATAGTTGGAGGATTTGACAAGGATCTGGCGTGGAGAAACTTTCCAGTATGCCTGGACTGTAAAAGGGCAATGGAAGAGGGTAAAAGGTTTATAAGAGAGAATCTCAGATTCAGCTTTGCCGGAATTCCTTACCAGCTCATACCAAAGTTTATCCTAGGAAAGGATTACATAAAGGATATAGTCGATATATTCTCTGATTCCTCAAAAATAATCTCCCTTAAAAAAGAGGTTAAAAAGGCTTATCTAGCTGATGAAGAGGAGATACTAGATTACCTGTCAGAAACTCAGGACTTATTAACCCTTAACTTCCTCTTTATAAAGGAACAGCAATCTGCAGAAAAGATACTCTTACTTATCGAAGATGTATTCCCATCACGACTAAAGAGTATCTTTCTAGCTAAGGGATATGTAGACAGACTATTTGATGAGAATTTCACGTTCAGGACTATTAGAAATTTCTTTTCAAAATCTGATCCTAATAAGGGTTCCTATGACCTTGATAAATATTTTCTGGAGGTTGTGGATTCTATTTTCAAGAACAAGAGTATAGATAGAAGCTTTATAATGGACTTTTTGATGAGAAGGATAAGAGACAGATTTATAAAGGACGAATCCCTGACAGTATGTATAAAGGAAGCCTTTATGGTTGTCATATTCTTAGAAAGGCTAAATCTGCTAGATATGGAGGTGAAAGATATGGAGACTAGATTGTTTGATGACTTATTTAAAAAATATGAACCCACTTTTGAGGCTCCAGCTAAAAAAGGACTATTCCTTCTTGGTGCTCTTACAGAACTATTACTTAGAAAACAGTTCAAGGAAAGAGGCTCAAAGCCATTTATGAAAGAGCTCAAGAGTCTAAAGATGGACAAAAAAGACTTTATAGGGCTCTTACCCAAGATTCAGAACAAACTTGAAGAGTACGATGCCTTTGATAAAGGGAAGAGGATTTTAGCAGAGGAAGCATCTCATTATCTATTACTTGCTGGAGATAGCTGGGGAATGGGTGTAGACGAGATGAATTTCTATTTTGCCTGTGGAATGAATCTTGTCCAGGAAGTTGCCGATATAATCTATCCAGACAAGGAGTTAGTGAGAAAAGAAATTGAATTGGAGGAGGTATAAAAATGAGTGAAATAGTTAAAAACCGTTCAGAAATTTTATTCCTCTATGATGCCACAAATACTAATCCCAATGGCGATCCTCTGGATGAGAATAAACCGCGTATAGATGAGGAGACAGGGATAAATATCGTTACTGATGTAAGGCTAAAGAGGACGGTTAGGGATTACCTTTTCGACTATAAAGGGATAGAGGTCTTTATAAGAGAGATAAGAGAGGAAGATGGTAATCTAAGGACAAAAGAAAAAAGACTTGACGAGTTTAAAGATAACGAAGAACTTATAGAAAAATGCATAGATGTAAGACTATTTGGAGCTACAACTGCGGTAAAGGGTAAGACAATGACACTAACAGGACCAGTACAGTTTAAATATGGATATTCGCTCCATCGAGTAGATCTGACCTATATAAAGGGTACCACTGTAATGCCTTCTGCTCAGGATAGAAGACAGGGGACATTTACCGAAAAGTATATACTTCCGTATTCTCTTATAGTCTTTTACGGTATTGTAAACGAAAATGCAGCAAAGGTTCAGAACATCCCACTAAAAGAAGACGATATAGATCTGCTATTAGAAGCTATGTGGAATGGAACTAAGAACCTTATATCTACATCTAAGGTTGGTCAGATGCCCCGATTGCTTCTACAGGTGATTCATAAAGAAGAGAACTACCATATAGGAGAGCTTGATAAAAGGATAAGATTCATATCTGATAAAAACGACGAAGAGATAAGAGATATAACTGATGGGGTAATCGATATAACAGAACTAGCGAAAGCCTTGAATAACAATAAAGAAAGCATCATCAAAGTAAGATACAAGATAGACGACAGGGTTCAGTTATCGCTTAACGGTAAAAGGACATTTCTTCAGGAAGCACTTACTGGAGTTACGATAGAAGAGCTTCCTTTTTAGGAGGCAAAGATGAAGGTCCTAATATTTGACATCTGGGGAGATCTTGCCCACTTTAAAAAATTCTACACGACATCTTCTCCGCTAACATTCTCCTTTCCTCCCCCTCCTACCGTAAAGGGAATCCTTGGAGCAATCATAGGATGCGACAAAAATAGTTACCTAGACACTTTTTCCAGTGACAAGTGTAATATTGCTATTCAAATCTTAAATCCTATAAAAAAGATAAGACTTGGATTAAACCATATAAATACAAAAGATAACTTCTGGCGTCCAACAAAAAAAGGGCTTCATGAGGCAAGGACCCAAATACCTGCCGAATTTATAAAAGATCCCGCCTATAGAATATACGTAACTCATAAGGAAGAAGAGATATTTAATGCATTACTGAAAAACATAAGATCTCACAAAACATTCTTCACTATTTCTCTGGGTTTGAGCGAATTACTAGCAGACTTCAGCTATGTCGGGGATATGGAATTTGAAGGGTTTGGAGAAGGAGAAGTGGAGATATCTTCTATCGTCCCTATCCCATTTATATCAGAAGGATTGAAACTAGAGGAAGGATACAGATACTTCAAAGAGAGAATCCCCATAGATATGGATCAAAATAGAGTGGTAAAAAGATACGAGGATGTCCTTTATGAATCACAGGGTAAAAAGGTACATACAAAAATAAAAAACATCTGGAAAGGAGAAGATGGAACCTGTATCACTTTCCTCTAAGTTATACTCTCATCCAGATAAACCCCTGGAGTTACATCTGATAAATGTAGCTAATTTAGCTGTAAAGAATTTAGAAGAAATACCTATAGAGGATCTATATACATTTAGCAGAGATAAGATAAAAAGGCTAGTAAAGATTTGTAGCCTATGTCATGACCTGGGTAAAGCTACCGGGTATTTTCAGAAGTATCTCTTTTCTGACGAAAGAAAACAGGAAGAATTAAAGGCTATGAAGGAGTGCCACCATTCACTTTTATCTTCAGTTATTTCTTTTTATGTTGCATACAAAGAATTTGAAGATCATATAGATTTAGATGAAAAGCAGAAATTGTTCCTACCCTTCATAGCCTATCTCTCTGTAAAGAGGCATCATGGAGATCTAGGAGATATTCTGACAGAGTGCATCTTAGATGAAGAAGATATAGAACTCTTGAATAAACAGATCGATAGCATCGATGACGAGAAATTTTCAGTACTAATAAAGATTCTGAAGGATTATGGATTGAATACAGATTTAAACAAGCAGACCCTCAGGGAGTGTGTCTTTTATACAAAGGAGCATCTCATAAGGATCAGAAGAAGGCTCAGGAATCTTGAGGAGGAGAGGAATAGCGAAGTATACCTGCTGACAAATTTAATATTCTCACTTGTTATAGATGCTGACAAAAATGAGGTAGGCATCAGAAATATTATAGAAAGGAAAAAGATAGAAATTCCCCATATTGCAGTTGACAGGTATAAGGCTAGTAAGGGATTCAAAAATATCTACATAAACGAGCTCAGGGAAAAAGCTTATAGAGAGGTAATTGATATGGATTTAGACTTAAAACAGAAAATATACTCTCTAAATCTACCTACCGGGCTAGGCAAAACATTTACTTCTTTTGCCTTTGCTTTAAAACTCAGGGATAAGATATGCAGAGAGAAAGGATATATGCCCCGTATCATATACTCACTTCCCTTCTTAAGCATAATAGACCAGAATGCACAGGAGATAGAAAATATCCTTAAAACTATTGAGATTCCATTGACCAGTGATATATTTATAAGGCATCACCATCTATCTGATATCTACTACAAAAAAGAGAATATAGAGTTTGAACCAGAAGAAGCGAAACTCCTCATTGAAGGGTGGAATTCGGAGATTATAATTACAACATTTGTCCAATTATTCCACACACTTGTCTCTAATAGAAATAAGTCTTTACTTAAATTCCACAGATTAGCCGGAAGTATTATTATCCTAGATGAGGTGCAGGCAATTCCATTTAAATACTGGCTCCTATTAAGAGAACTTCTCTCTACCCTCGCTAAAAAGTTCAACATCTACATAGTATTTGTTACTGCTACTCAGCCCCTAATTATACCAAGAGAAGATATGTACCAGCTTGTAGAACCAGAGAAATACTTCAGACAAATGGAAAGAGTTTTCATAAGGGTCAAAACAGATAAAAGATTATATCTGCATGAATTTTTAGAAGAGTTAGAGCTAGAAAGTAATAAAAGTTACCTCTTCGTATTAAACACTATAACTTCGGCAAGAGAATTCTACAAGCTTCTAAAAGATAAAACAGGAGAAGATATAGTCTATATGTCCTCTCATATAGTTCCATACGACAGGCTAAAACGGATCGAGAAGATAAAGAAAGGAGAGGTCAGATTAGCGGTAACAACTCAACTTGTTGAGGCGGGGGTTGATATAGATTTTGACGTTGTATATAGAGATATGGCTCCTTTAGACTCGATAATTCAGGCGGTTGGTAGATGTAACAGAAACTGGGGTAATAAGGGAGAAACAGTTGTGGTATATCTGAGAGACGAAAAAAGATCCTACGCATCCTATATATATGATTCACTGCTTCTAGACATAACCAATAAGATCCTATCTCAGAAAGAAGTTATAGAAGAAAGAGAATTCTGGGATATAGTTAACCTGTACTATACAGAGGTTCAAAAGAAAAAATCTAGCGACATCTCCAGCGACTTTATCAATGCAATCTATAGATTGAAATATGATAGTACCGATGAGACAAAGGGGATCGGAGACTTTAAATTAATAGAAGAAGATTACCCTAAATTTGAAGTCTTCATAGAATTAAATGAAGAAGCTGAGGATATATGGAGAATTTACTCAGAACTTAAGCAGATTAAGGACCTTGTAAAAAGAAGAATCGAATTTGACAAGATAAAATCAGACTTTTATAAATATGTAATATCTGTTCCCATAAATATAGAAAATATACCTCCAATAATCAATGGCTTCGGATATGTAAGTAGAAATTCTCTTTGCGATTATTATGATAAGATAACAGGTTTTAAACCTAAGGGAGATACTGTACTACTATGGTAGTCCACATTACTGGTACTATAGTTCAGAGCTACTCAATATGTCACAGGCAATGTTGGCTTATGTCGAGGCAGATAATTCCAGATCAGGAGCATCCATTCATAGAGATAGGGCGACTAATCGATACTGAGACTTATGATAGAGATCGGAAAAAGATAGAACTTGAAGATATGGTGATAGACCTCATTAAGGTGAAAGATGAAAGTCTACTGATAGGAGAAATAAAGAAGACCTCGAGAGCCGAGGAAAGTGCAAAGCTTCAGCTTGCCTTTTATCTGTATAGGCTAAAAGAGAACGGAATAATAGCGAAGGGGGTCCTTCTATTCCCGAAAGAGAGGAAAAGAATATCAATGGAACTAGATGCTGAATTGGAAGAAAGACTTAAAGAGGCATTTAAAGAGATCGAATCTATTATCCAGAACCCTATTCCTCCCCCTGTACAAAAGATTAAATACTGTACTAACTGTGCTTACAGGGAGTTTTGCTGGTCATGAGTGAAAGCATCTATATCTTCTCTAATGGAGAGATAAAGAGAAAACAAAATACCATATACTTTGAGAATGATAAAGGGGACTACAAATATATACCGATAGAAAACACAAGAGACATACACCTGTTTGGAGAGGTTACCCTGAATAAAGAGATTCTAGAATTCTTTACTCAAAATGAAGTAATCCTGCACTTCTATAACTACTACGGATATTACGTTGGAAGCTACTATCCAAGAGAACATTACAACTCCGGATATATGATTCTTAAACAGGCAGAACATTACCTGGACCCTCAAAAGAGGTTCGTACTTGCACATAAATTTGTATCTGGAGCCATAAGAAATTTAAGTAAGGTATTAAACTATTATTTGAATAGAGGGGTAGAGCTATCTTCTTACGTAGATAAGATTGAAGAATTAGCTCAGCTGTTAGATGAGCAAGAAGATATAGAAAGTTTAATGGCTATAGAGGGTAATATAAGAGACGTGTATTATTCATCATTCAATCAAATAATTAACAGCGAAGACTTTGAAATGGATAAGAGGACCAAAAGACCACCTGAAAATAGACTGAATGCCCTGATAAGTTTTGGCAACTCATTACTATATACCTACATCTTATCTGAAATCTACAAAACCCACCTGGATCCAAGGATAGGTTTCCTCCATACCACTAATTTTAGAAGATTCTCCCTAAACCTGGACATAGCAGAGGTATTCAAACCTATCATAGTGGATAGGGTAATTTTTTATATACTTAACAAGAATATGATAAGCCTAGAGGATTTTGAGGAGAAACTTGGAGGGATCTATCTTAAGGAATCAGGGAGAAAGGTTTTTATAGAAAAGTTAGAGGAGAAATTAAAGACTACGGTAAACTACAAGAAGATAGGAAGAGAGGTCTCATACAGGAGATTAATCAGACTCGAACTATACAAGCTAGAAAAACATCTCATAGGGGACGAAGAATATGAACCTTTAGTTTCTGAATGGTAACTGGTATAATAAAAGAAGAAAACCAAAAGGAGTTTAAGCTATGTCAAAAAAAAGTCAGAGATATATTAATAAAGAAATACTTACCCTGGCAGAAGAAATAAGAAGGAAATTCAATCCAGAAAAGATAATACTTTTCGGCTCTTACGCGTATGGGACACCAAGAGAAAATAGTGATGTGGATCTTCTTATAATAATGAATACTAATCTTTCAGTTAAAGAACAGGCGTTTCTGATTAGAAGAGAGTTAAAAACATCAATTCCGATAGATATCCTGGTAAAGACCCCCAAAGAGATAGAAGAAAGGCTTAAGCTGGGTGACTTTTTTATAAAAAAAGCCATAGAAGAGGGAATCATCTTATGAAGCAGTTAACAGAAGAATGGATAAATAGAGCAGAGAAGGATTATCTTGTTGCTGTCAGGGAGATGGAATTAGTTCCCTCAGTACCAGAGGCTGTTTGTTTCCATTCTCAGCAATGTATAGAGAAATATATGAAAGCAATCCTACAGGAGAATAATATAGAGCCTGAAAAAACTCACGATCTTGATATATTGCTCCAGAAGTGTGAAGAATTTTTACCTGAACTTAAGCTCTATAGGGATAACTTAATAAAATTATCTGTATATGCTGTCAATGTCCGCTATCCCGGTTCAGAAGTATTAGAAGATGAAGCCATAGAAAGTTTACAAATAACTAGAAAAATTAGAGAACTCATAAGAAGATATTTTAACCCGGAATAAGGTTCTTCAATTTCTGAATGGTGACTGGTATAATTTATAGTAAATGTATCTCATTATGGTATATGATATTAATGAGGAGAGGGTTAATAAGGTCTTAAAGATTGGCAGAAAATATCTGGAATGGGTTCAGAATTCTGTGCTGGAGGGAGAGATAACCGAGGCAAAGTTTGAAAAATTAAAGATGGAACTTATGAACACAATCAATCCAGAAGAAGATTCAGTAATCTTTTATATTATGAGAACCACAAAGTATACTGCAAGGGAGATAATGGGGATAAGCAAGGGTGGCTTTCAGAGATTTTTATAGAGCTTTAGGGGGCTGAAATATAGATTATGCGAAATCTCGAGAATATTGAAGAGGAAATAAAAAAGGTAAAAGAGCTTTGCCAGAGTAGAGAAGAGATTATTGCTCTTTACATATTTGGTTCTTATGGCACTTCTGAGCAGACCCCTTTAAGTGATATAGACTTTGCAGTGTTATATGGATTTATTCCTAAAATAGAAGAGGAGATTGATTTTGAAGTAAAAATTTCAGAAATCTTCAAAAGAGATGACATTGATGTAATAGTACTTAATAGAGCTTCTGTCGATTTTCAAATAGAAGTGCTCTCTGAGGGTGAGATTATATACTGTAGGGACGAAATTCTTCTTGCCGAATTCAAAGAGAAAGTTTTTGATCGATATGCTGATTATGAACCTGTTCTTAGAGGGTTCTACGAAGATTTTCTAAAAGGGATAGAAAATGATAGAAATAGATAAGAAAAAGATTCTGGACAAATTACAAGTAATCCAGGATACACTTTCTAAATTAGTGATTCTCTCTGAGCTTAGTGAGGATGAGTTTATAGAAGATTTTAAAAATTACGACTCTGCGAAATATAATCTTGTCAAAGTAATTGAAGCTATCATAGATATTTCCAACCATATAATAGCTAGAAGGAAATTAGGTATCCCCAAGACCTTTTCGGATACTTTTGAAATCCTGGGCAAGTCTGGTTTAATATCCAAAGATGAAGCTGAAACCTATAAAAGAATGGCAAGGTTTAGAAATCGTCTTGTTCACTTTTATCAGGAAGTGAATGATAGAGAAGTCTATAAAATTTTGAAAAATAACCTTTTGGATATCGAAAGGTTTATAAATTTTGTAGAGAAATTAATAACTAGAGATTAGAATTTATCAGCCAAGACTGCAACAGTCGCTATAGCTTATTTGCTAAATTTACCAGAAGATTATAAGTAAACCATCCATCATCTGTTAAGAAAATTTCAGGTTTAGCATTTGCTGAGTCCCTCTGTATTCCTATACCATCAGAATAAGGAGTAAAAGAAACAATCTTGTTGTAGGGTATCCTAAAAGTCTTTACCTTTCCTCCAAAATATATATTTTTATCAGTAACGCAGAGGATACCCTGATCAATTAGTGTAAGCTTTGCCTCTTCAACAGGATATCCCCTAAATCCCCCAACCCTGTAATATACTCCCTTCATAATACGAACACTGACACCATGGGAGCCTCCTGTATAGTGTCTATATATTCGGGTCTGATAATATTTTACATTGCTAAATACCCAGACTATCGTCTCCCCCTTTAAAAAATTAAAGGGAAGAGGGCTATCTATCTTTAATCTGCTAGGGATCTTCCCTTCTAATATGTCTCTCAAAACAAGGCTCTTTATTAATTTCAGATACGAAGGTTTAGAACTTAGCTCTTCTACACTAAAACCAAACTTAAATAAAATATCTTTAAGTCTATTCTCCTCATCCTCTGTTACTATATTATCTGATAAAACGTTATCTAAAATCTCCTCCCAAGCATCAAATATTATATCTTTTAATTCTGTTTCATCGATGAAACTATCGCTAGCAATTCTCAATATGTCCTCTTTTTCTACGTCTTCTTTTAGAGAAGAAGAGATCATAGCCCTTATTAAAAATACCCCTTGATTGTGCTTTTCTTTACACTCCTTATGCTCTTTTCTTAAAAAGCCTGCTGACTTCCCACAAAATCTACATATACCCATAAGATCCTCCTATCTCCTAAGGGTTTACTTACTCCTAATTATATAAAAATCAGGGTCATATTATGTCCTTCGACCAGTCACTAAACTTTCTTCCAATTATACTAAATACCATAGAAATATAGCCAAAAGTAAGAGATAATATATAAAGAGTTTTAGCTTAAGCAAGACTCAAACATCTAACTAAATTTCAGTCGATGTGTAATAGTGCAAAAAGTGCTGGGGATCGACTGAAAATTCAAAATCGTCCACATACCCCTTTACAAACATAAAAGTTGGGAGTATAATATTCTCAAAATTGTAGCGTAGGGTCCAACTATAAATTTAAGGACCCAGATTTTATGGGAACAAAATGAATTTGTAGCTAACCTATAAGGGATTGAAACACGAAAACGGGGGCTACATATCGTTTGCCCCCACGGTAAAGTTTGTAGCTAACCTATAAGGGATTGAAACCTTGACAGGGTATGCTGGTCGTGGTAGAATATTGGTAGTTTGTAGCTAACCTATAAGGGATTGAAACATATGAGGTTAAGTTAAACGGGCCGACTTCTGAATTGGTTTGTAGCTAACCTATAAGGGATTGAAACTTCAGAAGATTCTCAAACCTGTCTCTTAGCTGTTTGCAGTTTGTAGCTAACCTATAAGGGATTGAAACAGGAGAAAGAAAGACTGGCTTCAAAAATTACTGTCTAGTTTGTAGCTAACCTATAAGGGATTGAAACACGTCTATAGGAGCACGGTATGGAAGGGAGGTATGGAAGTTTGTAGCTAACCTATAAGGGATTGAAACGTTTCCTTGATAAACGTTATGTCGCTAATGAAGCTAGTTTGTAGCTAACCTATAAGGGATTGAAACGCATCTGAAGCGAGAATGCATTAGTTAAATATACCATGGTTTGTAGCTAACCTATAAGGGATTGAAACTACTTCTCTGCGTTTCCCTTCCCTATCACTATCATACGTTTGTAGCTAACCTATAAGGGATTGAAACCCCGGGTGGTCGCCAGGGTGGAAGGCTGGGAGAAAGAGTTTGTAGCTAACCT